>CAJTVE010000020.1 GCA_910579655.1 uncultured Allobaculum sp.
AACCATAAGAGTTCCACCAGCTCACACAATCCCTCTGGATGATCTAGTTGTCATTGCCATTTAATTTTGGTATGCTAGTCCGGCATGAATAATTAACAGCATACAAAGCCGCGGCCAAGGCGCAGCAGCGTAAGAGATGTGAGTAACAGTAAGCTGGCTGTAGAAAACATCGTCTGATGCACCCGCAGCGGAGATTTGTATCCCGTTATTGTTTTTGTCTAAAGACAATAGGAGGAAAAAATACATGTCTCGTAACACAGGTTCTACCTGGAAAGTCTCCCGCCGTCTGAACTTCTCTGTATCAGAAACAGGCAAGGAGCTCGCAAGACGTCCATATGCTCCAGGTCAGCATGGAAAAACACGTCGCGTAAAACTGACTAACTACGGTATCCAGAAACAGGAAAAGCAGAGAATTCGTAACGTTTATCAGCTTTCTGAAAAACAGTTTGCGAACTTATTCGAAAAAGCCAGCCGCAAAGAAGGCGCTGCTGGTGAAAACTTCCTGGTAATGCTCGAAAGCCGTCTGGACAACCTCGTTTATCGTATGGGCTTCGCTCCAACTCGCCGCGCTGCCCGTCAGCTCGTTAACCATGGCCATATCCTCGTTGATGGCAAGAAAGTGGATATCCCATCCGTTGCTGTTAAACCAGGATCCATCATCGAAGTTGCTGAAAAAGATAAAAATAAATCCTTCATCGCAGACGCGATCGAAGCTGCCACTGCGACTGTTGACTTCGTAGAAGTTGATAAAGACGCAAGAAAAGGTAAATACGTACGTTACCCAGAACGTAACGAACTGTTCAAAGATCAGCCAATCAATGAACTGCTCGTCGTTGAGTACTACAACAGATAAGTTCAGCCAGTTCAGAACTGCCCTCGGGCAGTTCTTTTTTTCATGGAAATCAGAAAAGAGGGCTGATTTTCACGAATAAAAAAAGTCCGTCTGGAAGAAACGGACTTTTTTTATTCTCTTCTTTCTTTTTGCTTTCAGATCGGATAGATCTTGGCCGGCAGTTTTGCTTTTCGTTTTTCAAAAGCTCCATTTCACTTGCCCCGGAAATATTTTCCAGACTTTTCGCCCTTCCTATAAAATCCATATCTATCTCTGCCACCTCTATATCGAAGGAAAAAACAGATCAGATTTTATCCGGTTTTTATCCGGTTATGTCCAATCAGGGACAGTGAATGTACTCTATTTTTTCGGCAACCAGGTTGTAGATGCGTGCCTCCTCCTTTTCACGCTCCTTTTCATATTCGCAGCGGCTGCCTGTGATCCGGCCCCGGACGGTTACCCAGCTGCCAATCTGAGCGGTCGCACACAACGTTTCCGCAGCACCGCGCCAGACCTCGATGGAAAGCAGATCGCTTTCATAGCTGCCATGACTGTTCGCAAACGGACGCTCCACATCCAGCAGAATGTGACAGGTTTTCCAGCCGGCCGGGCTTGTCTGCAGCTGGGGCAGGGCCGCAATTCTGCCCACCAGATAGAACTGATTCATAGTCTCTCCTTTCTTTTGAAGCTCTTCTCATATCTGGCTACAGTCTAGGCCACTGGCTGGAATTCACCAAATCAGCTATCTGGTGATAAACAATTCAAATTTCCGGTTTATCAGTGCAGATTAACCTGATAAATCCATCTTTTTTCAAAGTTATCGTCAGATAGAAAGAATCCGCTTCGAGTTTTCTTCACCTTTGATTTCTGCACCAGAAAGGGGAGCAGCAATCGAATCTGGCCGCAGATTGCAATCGAAGCCGATGTTGATGAAATGAATGTTTATACTGGAAAACCAAATCAAAAAAGCCCCTTTCTGCACTCTGGTGTTCTGACCAGAGAGAATGGGGCTGGTGGAGTTGGTTGAGTTGATGGAGCGAATAGGACTCAAGAGGCTTACGGACTGATAACTGAGTGCTGAACGTCCAAAAGCAGGCAGACTCAAAACGGTCTAGCTGTTTTTTGCTTCCGATTGGACAGACTCCAGACTGAAGTCAGCTTTAAGTGGATGGATGATGGTATGGCTGATCTGCGAAAAATCGAGGTCGTTGATGAAGTTGGTGACATCTTCAAGCGTGATGCTGTCGAGGACTTCAAGATCTTTTAAAGGATCAAACCCTTCAAAATACCCTTCGACACTCTGGAAAGCCAGCGCTTCAAAACGATCAGCCAGACGAATCGAAGAAGCTTTTTCACGGATCAGCAGACTGTCAAAGACATCCTGACTGAGCGGTTCTTTCTTTCTGAGCACTTCTTCCATGGCCCAAAGATAGGCTCTTGGATCTTCGCTCTGGGCGTAGATCAGAATGTAGCCATGGTCACGGTTGAGATCTCCCTCCGCCCCGCTCATGCCGCCAATCAGATGGGTATCCAGCCAGGTCTGAAACTGTGGGTTCATGGAACCGAACATGCCATTCAGCCACAGATTCAGCATATAATCATCTCGCACAATCTGCTGACCATCTTTGCGACAGGGATTGAGTTTGACCCCCAGGCAGACATAATTGAGATCCACATCCATAGGCAGGACGAATTCTTTGCGCAGGACCTCCTCTGGTTCTTCAGGCAAAAGCCGCTCAATTGTCGAATCCAAAGCAAAGGAAGAAGGATAGTTTGCTTCTTTTTCTTCGATGCATTTAAAGATCGGCTCCAGATCATGACCCGTGATCCCGACCAGAACAATCTGAGCCGGATCATACCAGGTCCGATAAAAATCCTGAAGATGCTTGGCGCTCATTCCGGAAATATCTTGTGGCCGGCCAAGAATATCTTCCCGCATCGGATGATTGACGTAGAGCGATTTGAAAGTCTCATTGAGCAGTCTGGATTCCGGTTCCTGCTCGTATTGGGAATATTCACTTAAAATGATGCCCTTTTCCTTATTGACGCTTTCCTCTGAGATTTCAAGATTCTGAACAAAGTCAATCAGAAGTTTTAAGGGTTCAAAGGGATCGGCATTCGTCCAGACGTAGTAACAGGTTTCATCATAGCTGGTACAGGCATTGGTCTTGGCACGGACTCTTGCCAGCGGGTACGTGACATCTTCCCCATTGAGGCGGAACATCTGGTGTTCAAGATAGTGGGCACACCCCATTGGATGTTTGATGATCTGGCCATTGATCTGATCCGTAATGTTGGTTCCTCCAGCCGGAATACCGATCATGAACAGAGATTTGGAAAAGTCTTCCTTATGCATCAGGATGACTTTCATCCCGTTGGGTAAAGTTCTGATCTGACGTTCAAGCGGTAATCGTTTACTCATCGGCTTCGACCTCCTTTTGAACCAGTTCCGCACTGGCCGCCAGTTTGAGCTTGGCTGCCACATGGGCGACTTCTTCACGTGTCACGGCCATAACGCGTTCCATGATGGTTTCAACCCGCATTGGTCGGTTGAGAATTTCATTTAAGAACTCCTGCTCGACCATACCAAGCGGGGCATCCTTCTGACCTGCCATGTTGTCACAGATTTCGCCTTTGACCGTTTCAAAGGTTTGTTCGGAATAGTTCATCGTCCGGACGTCTTCAATAATCTGGGCAATCAGTTTCTTGACGCCATCCAGATGATCCCGATCGGTTCCAGTTGAGATAACCAGCACCCCGTCAAAGCGGATCAGAGAACTGGAGATGGAGTAGCAGTAGGAATGTTGTTCACGGATAATCTCGAATAACAAGGAAACGGAACTGCTGCCAAGCAAGGCATTCAGGACAATGAGCGCAAAGTATTCTGGATCTTGCGGCAGAATGCCAGTTTCATAAATCTGAACCAGTGAGCTTTGCGAAATTTCTTTTTCCAGACGGATTTCAGGTGGGTGAACAGAAGCTTTTAAAGCTCGCCATGTCGTTTGTAAAGGCTGACCGGGATAGTTGGCTTCCAGATACGCCCGGACAGAATCAGACAGAACACCGACAACCATTGTTTCCTGTGGGAGCTCTTTTAAAGAGGCATACAGCTCTTTGATCTGGTCGAGCGTGACAGAGTCAAGATCTTCAAGATAACCCTGCATGCGGATTTCCAGTTTTGTCCCCTTGCCGGCTGCAGCCATCGCTTCCTGCAGCGCTCTCGAATCCGGATCCTGAGCCAGCTGGCTCAGACGGTTGGAGAGCAGGTATTTGGCTTCATTAAGATGTTCTTCTTTGAAGACGGGATGATTGAGCACCTGATCCATCATCGTCAGCACTTCCCCAGGGTAGGCCGGATCATCAATCAGATCCGGGCGGATCCAGGAAATACGGTATTCAATCATCAGTTTGTCACCATAGCCCGTCAGACCATACCCATTGCGCAGGCCATAGGCATGAGAGGCGGCTTTGGAGACTTTTTCACGAGTGTCGTATTTTTCGGTACGCCCCGATAACATTAAGTTGAGCAGATTCCACGCGGTAATACTTTCCTTTTTTAAAGGAGCAAACCAGCGGATGCTTATCGAATTTTCAGTAAATTTTTCTGTTTTGATTTCTTTCATGGCTCTATATGCGGATGCGATCAGCCTTTCTGATCGTCCGTTTCCTATCTTATCAGTTTCAGCAGTCTAATTCATCGTCCCACTCTTCTGTCTTCTGGTTCTATAAAATTGAAAATCAAATTTTACACCAGAGGAAAAAGCAAAACCTAAAAAGCAGCAAAAAAGCAGCAAAAAAGGGGCAGTAAGGGGAAAAAAGAAAGCAAAAAAGTCGCTCAAACTTTGGCTGGCAGAAAGAAACAGTTTCAAGTCAGGTCAGTCTGGACCAGGATGGACCTTAAGTGGAAAGATTGCCCCACAATGGGCGTGAATTCAGAATTTACAGGCTGCTTCTGTCATACTGAACACAACGTTGCCCACCCCTTTCCCTACACTCCCATCCATACAAACCGAATCGCCAGCCCATCAGGATCCCGCCAGTCTTTCTGTCCTGCATCCTATAACACCCATCATTTTTGGACTGACCGCAATCTCTGATCTTCTTCAAAGAAGAGACAGAAGTCTTCCCTGTCCATGCCTCGGCAGCCTTTTGGGAGCAATCAACATGTGTCGATCCTGATGGTTCTGCGGCTGACCCTGTGGCTTTCAGGCCGAATCGTTTGGTTTTGAGCTTGCATCTTATGCCTGTTCAGTTTACGGGACTCTTTGTTTCTGAATCTGGTCAGAAAAGATTTGCCTGATTCATTTTTCTGATCAAGTATATTTGCCCAAAACCAGCCAAGCAGGACAGGCAAAGAAACCATTCGAACGTCAAAAAGCCTATAAGACCCATAGAAGGCCTGTAAGCCTCATAATTTGGAAGAATGCCCAATTCTTCATCCCACCGCTGTTTGCGTTTTACAAGGCTGGAAAAAGGCTGTTTTCAAGCCTTGTAAAACGCAAAAAAGAAGCCTTGCGGCTTCTTCTGGATTTCATCAATTAACGAACGTGGATATATCCGATTAAGGCACTGGAGCAGTTGACGGAGAACATTGCGGTTGTGTAACCGTTCCATCCACCGTGTACAGCCATGCCATCACCAGCATAAACAGCAACGTGTCCGGAGTAGATAATGATGTCACCTGGAACTGGATTGCTTGTCCAGTCACCAAGGGCAGCATAGTCTTCAGGCCAGCCATGGAAGCTGATTCCGGCAGCGGCCAGAGAGTTGGTCACTAACATCGTGCAGTCCTGGTTTACGCCGATCTGGGATAATGCAGCACCAAGGATGGTGCTTGCTTTATCGTAGGAAGGTGTTTCAACAGGAACTTCAACAGGTGCTTCTTCAATAGGTGCCTGTTCAACAGGAATTTCTACAGGTGCCTGTTCAACTGGGACTTCAATTGGTGCCTGTTCAACTGGGACTTCAATTGGCGCCTGTTCTTCTGGGTAGTACACATCAACAGATGGTTCTACAACTTCAGGTGTTGGATCTGGAATATATTCTTCATAGTAATCTTCTACATATCCATCTTCTACAACATCTGTGTAATCTGGAGCTGGAACTTCGGCTTCTGGAGTTGGCAGTGTGTCTTCCACTGTTGTTTCAGGAGCTGGAGTTTCAGGAACAGGTACTGGATCTGCTTCAGGTGCGGTTTCTTCCTGAACTGGAGCAATGGAGATTACACCAGTTTCATCAATAGAATAACCATCGCGTTCACCACCGGTCATCAGCGTGCCATCATCGTTGAAGGCATAAGTCTGACCATCGATGTCGCGGTATGCCTCTGTATTGAGCGAACCATCTTCATTGTAGTAAGTGGTTGCTCCGTTTTCGTTCTGCCAGCCAGTTCTTACGATGCCCTGGTCGTCAGTATAATAAGTCGTGCCATCCACATCCACTGTGCCGACAGCGGCTTTTCCTTCATCATTGAAGTAGTAGCGGCTTCCTTCGATTTCTGCGAAAGTAGATTTCACAGGGTTGCCATTTTCATCCAGATAGGATTTCCCGGAGTCATCATTGACCCAGGCGTTAGCAACCTTGAAGCCTTTTTCATTATTGTAGGAACCGTCTTCAGTCCATCCGGATTCGAGTGTTCCTGTTTCCTGGAAGTTATACGTAACACCCTGAATTTCAGACTTACCAGTTAAAGCTTCGCCAGAGTTATCGAAATAATAAGTTGTATTCTCGATATTGGCCCAGCCAGTCTGCATGGAACCGTCGCTTCCAAAGTAGTATTTTTTGCCGTCAATTTCTGTCAGGCCTTTTGCTTTCTGATGATTGTCAAGAATATAGTAGCTCGTTGCTCCGTCTTCATGCCAGCCAGGCTGAACTTCGTAGGCGTGAACCGTAGAAAGCACTGGACCAAATGCACAAAGACATAAAGTAACTGCGAGGAGTTTACTGTGTTTTTCAACAAAATTCATTCGGTATCTCCCTTCTTTATCGAACACAGCTAGGATAACACGACTTTTTTTTGAAGGCAAAAATCGTAAAAAAATTCTTTCGAATTTCTTAAGAATTTATATGGCCATTTTTTAAAAATAGCCCTTTACTTAAAGGGCAGTTTTTTTATTTTTGGGATTTTATGTGAGATATCATCATTTTTAGGTTTATTTTCCCATAGGGCTGAAAACACTGTTTGTCAACGAAAAATGAGCATTTTTGCGGTTTTCCAGGGCGGTTTTCACAAAGAAAGCTCAATTTTGTTCCATCCCATACCTCTGGCACGTCCAGCCCATTTGAAAATATCGCTCAAAAAGATATGATCAAATGTCCTCAATCCGGGATTTTTATCTTCGATGCGATAATTAAACCATCTTGAGGGTTAATAGCTATTTTTTACCGGAAGGCACAGCTTTAGAAAGCTCTTACAGAAATCTGAAGACAAACGAAAGAATTCAGAAAGAACACCAGCAGAATTTTGCAAGGAGAATCTGCTGGTATTTCATAATTCTTAACGAGTATTCTTAATAAACACTCTCTTTGTTCAAGAATCAGCAATTCATCAGCGCCGCTGCAAAAAAAACAGAACGAAAACATGGGTCCATATCATTCAGGATACGGACCCATCTCTATTTTTATCTCTATTTTATATTGAGAGGTTGATTGATTGATATATAGATTGTATAGGCTGATTTACATAGATGGCTTGATTCAGAGAACCTATAAGAAGCAAGCCCGACTGGTTCCATATTTATATCTAACTCCAGATCTAAATCTAAACCCAATCCTTTATATGGCATATATCTGCTCGATGTCAGCTCACGCTGTCAGACCATCCTGCTTTCGTCTCTTGCAAAATTCAGTCTGGGAAAGTTTCCAGGAAGTCTTCACCCTTGAGGACTTCCACCCGGCTCAGTCCCGGATAGTTCTGCTGACGCAAGGCTTCATAGACCAGAATGGCCGCGCAGTTGGACAGATTCAGGCTGCGGGCATTGGCTTTCATCGGAAGGCGCATACACGTGTCGAGATGTTCTTTGAGGATATGCTTATCGATACCGGTGCTTTCCTTGCCCAGAACGAAATAGTATTCCTGGTCCGGATCCGAAAAATCGAATTCAGCAGGTGCTTTCTTGCCATAGCGGGTCATGAAGAAGAATTTTCCATCCGGATTGGCTTGGCGAAACTCTTCCCAGTTTTTATGGATATGCAGATCTGCTTCTTTGATGTAATCCATTGAAGAACGGCGCAGGTATTTGTCATCAAAACTGAAGCCAAGCGGTTCAATCAGATGCAGGCGGGAACCCGAAGCCATGCAGGTGCGAATAATATTTCCTGTATTCGCTGGAATCTCCGGTTCATATAAAACAACATGAATCATAAATTTTTCCAGTCCTTCATCAGTTGCATCAGGGCATTATGGCGATGACTGGCCGAGTTTTTTACCTCAGGGGCCACGTTAGCACTTGTGGTTTTAAAAGGCGGATAATAGAAAATTGGATCATAGCCAAATCCATTGGCGCCTTCGATCTTATCGTTAATTTCACCTTCCATCGTGCCGCGGTAGACATGTTCCGTGCCATCTTCTTCAATCCACGCAATGGCGCAGACAAATCGGGCGGTACGATCATCTCGATCCTTTAAGGCGTCCAGAATCGCCTGATTTTTGATCTCGTAACTTGTATCTTCACCCATAAAACGAGCCGAATAGATGCCGGGTTTTTTGTCCAGCGCATCCACTTCCAGACCGGAATCATCGGACATCACGGCTTCATGAACAATATTATGAAGCGCACGGGCTTTAATCAGGGCATTTTCTTCAAAGGTTTTCCCATCTTCGTTAATTTCAGGCTCAAGACCTGGTTCAAGATCTTTTAAAGTCAGAACCTGAACGTCGTCGCCAAGCATGGCGGCAAATTCATCTTTTTTATGCGTATTTCCGGTTGCAATCCAGACTTTTTTCATGCGGACCTCCATTTTGGCAGGGATGTCTGAGTGGGTCAATGGCTGGAATTCATTATTTTCTGCCATTGCTTCCCTGCTCTAATTTCTTTACTGCTTTTTTGAGGGGAAATCAATCTTTGCGATCAAAGTGGTGCCAATCTGCAGGCAAACAAAAAGAGAAGAGACTGAAACCAGCTTCAGTTCTTCTCTTTTTGTTGTTGTTGTGTAAATATTTATTACAACGCATTTGGGACGTCTTTAATTATAGCGGTATTTCTGAAAACATCGCTCTAAATAACCATTTTTGTTCTTTTCGATTTTTTAGAGGCCGGATTCTGGATTTTCATCCTGATTGACATAGCCATTCATCCATGGAGCCCGGCTTAAAGGCTCGCTGTTGATTGCGGGAGAATGGTCGAGGCTTTCGAAAATCAGAAACAACATATATTGATCAAATGTCAGTCCAAGCGACTGAGCCTTGTCTTTAAGCCATTGAATATGGGCCTGTTCTTCTGTCAGCATTAGGAGTCTCCTTTTGGCATTTCGCCATTCGTATCCTCAGTCTAACAAAAGGTTCAGGCCACAAAGGCTTGAAATGACTGACTCTTCACGCTTGCACAAATAGACTATTCGACAATGATGCCCTCTGGAATCTGGATTTTGAAGACATCGAGGAATTTTTGCAGATCTTCTTTGCAGTCTTTGGCTGCAACATAGTGAATGTTCTGAGCATCCCATGTCGAGGCTGCAAGTTTAGCATTTGGTACGCCGAGCTGTTCAGCCCCATACGCATCGACAGCCTCTTCGATTTTTTCTGGAGTGGCATTTTCGATGTAGGTCTTCAGAGCATCAATCTGAGAAGCATATTCTTCCGCTTTGTCTTTTTTAACAAACAGAGCAGCCTGCGGGTAGCCTTTCTGCTCACTTTCGTGCGCATCCTGCCATGCAGTCTGGAGATCCCCAACAATAGAAAGAGTCGTTCCATCCTGGCCTGCTTTAGCCACTGCGCCGGCAGCGGCTGGCTGAGCGAGCATTGCAGAATCCGCTTTGCCGGATAACAAAGCTGCTGAAGCCTCCGAAACAGAAGGATAGAATTCCATATTGGCCTGGCAATCCGGATACAGATCTGTGAAGACCATGCCTGGAACAGCCTGCTCGCCAAATAAAGCGATTGTTTTGCCTGACTCATTCCAGTTTTCATCTGGGCTTACAACATATAAGTTGCCCCAGGTAAGAATGCCATCGAGCTGATAAGCCCCAGCATCTTTCCATGTTTTAATGCCGACGTTGACAGGAGCGATGATCATGTCATAGCCATCCGTCTTTGAAAGCTCACTGACCAACAGATCCTGACCATCTACATACTCAACTGCTGCACCTGCATCTGCCAAGCCTAAGCTGGCCAGAGCTGGAGCACCGGTTGGGCAAAGGACGGAGAGTTTATCTCCTGCAAGTTCCTCAGCCTGATCCACACCAGATTCGGCAGGGTTAGCAGAAGAAACACTTGATTCACTTGTGGCTGACGATGCACTGCATCCAGCCATAGCCAGACTCAGCCCTGCGGCTGCCAGCCATTTTAATCCATGACGAAAAGACATTTATCATCTACCTCTTTCTTAAATTTTGCCAGTGCTTCATCCAGGGGCATCGTGGTTGCTGCTTTAGATCCTGATTTACGGACATTGACTGTTCCTTCCTCAATATCATGATCGCCGACAACAATCTGATAAGGAATCTTTTTCATCTGGGCTTCACGGATACGGTATCCTAATTTTTCATTTCGATCGTCCACATTGACACGCATACCCAGTTCTTCAAGAGCGCTGGCTACCTTTTTAGCATACTCGAGGTGTTTTTCCTGATGAACTGGAATGATCACAATCTGACGCGGAGCCAGCCACAGAGGGAAATGACCACCGAAGTGCTCAATCAGGATTCCGATAAAGCGCTCGATCGAACCATAGACAACACGATGCAGCATTAACGGTGTTTTTCTGGATCCGTCAGCATCGACATAGGTGCATTCGAACCGTTCTGGCAGGTTCATATCGAGCTGAATCGTTCCACACTGCCAGTCACGGCCTAAAGAGTCTTTAATATGGATATCCAGTTTTGGACCATAGAAGGCGCCATCTCCTGGGTTAATGACAAAGTCTTTACCCGCTGCCCGACACGCTTCAGCAAGAGCCTTTTCCGACTGATCCCAGATTTCGACAGTTCCGATGTAATCTTTTTCTGGGCGAGTTGAAAGTTCAATAGAATAAGGCAGGCCAAATACACCATACATTTCATCGATCAGGTTCAGGACTTCTTTCACTTCGGATTCGATCTGATCAGGAGTCAGGAAGATATGGGCATCATCCTGCGTAAACGTACGAACACGGAACAAACCATTTAATGCACCAGAGGCTTCATGACGATGCACCTGTCCCAGTTCGCCAACACGCAGCGGCAGATCTTTGTAGGAGTGAAGGTCATTGTTATAAACCAGCAGAGCACCCGGGCAGTTCATTGGTTTAATCGCAAAGTCGCGATCATCCACCTTTGTTGTGTACATATTCTGCTTGTAGTGATCCCAGTGTCCAGAACGTTCCCAAAGTTCACGAGACATGATAATTGGAGTCTTGATGAATTTGTAGCCATGCTTTGTGTGCGTATCGTACCAGTAATTTTCCAGCAGATTTCTCAAGATCATGCCATCTGGCAGGAAGATTGGCATACCAGGAGCATATTCAGAAATTGTAAACAGGTTCATTTCGCGGCCCAGCTTCTTGTGGTCGCGTTTCTTTGCTTCTTCCAGAGCTGCCAGATAAGAATCAAGATCTTCTTTGGTATCGAAAGCAATGCCGTAGACGCGCTGCAGCATTTTATTATTCTTATCGCCTTTCCAGTAAGCACCAGAATGTTTCAGAAGTTTGACATGTTTCAGCTCTTTAACAGAATCTACGTGCGGTCCGCGGCAAAGATCTGTGAAATCACCCTGACTGTAGACAGTAATATTTCCATCTTCCAGACCGTCAATCAGATCTTCCTTATATAAATCGTCCTTAAACATTTCGCGGGCTTCATCTTTAGAAACTTCGCGGCGAACGATCCGCTTGCCATCTTTGGCAATCTTCTTCATTTCTTTTTCGATCTTTTCCAGATCCGCATCCGTCAGATTGACATCGCCAAGATCCATATCGTAGTAGAAACCATCCGAAATAACTGGACCGACCCAGAATTTGGCCTGGGGGTAAAGATGTTTAACAGCCTGCGCCAGCAGATGGGCAGCAGAATGGTTCAGAGTAGAAAGATGTTCGTCTTCGAGAATATTAACAAGTTCCATATCTAATTATCCTTTCTATATATAATAGGGTTTATAGATTTTATTGTTGCAGCGAGATAAAGCTGCATGGACTCGGCCACTTTTCCAAATAAAAAAGCGCCAGAGTCCCTAAGGACGCTCGCGCGCGGTACCACCTTAATTCAGACTCCAATTATCGATCTGGAATCTGCTCTCAAACGCTTTAACGCAGCAATACGGCACTCCTTTTCAGGGGCGATTCCGAGGGAGTAACTGACGGATTCTTCAAAGAGCTCGCATCACCCGCTCTTCTTTCTGGATCCAAATTCCGAAAGTCTTGGCCTCATCAGCATCATTGCCCCAATTATAAGCACATCCATTTTGTCTGTCAAAAGGTGAACACACCTAATTCCGGGACAGGATCCTCCGGATGATTACCTGTTGCCATTTGATTCTTACTGGCTTAAAACCTACACTAAGTTTATGACAATGATTGAAAACATCTCAAAAACGCTTGGCTTAAAGCCATCTCAGGTGCAGCACGCCCTCGACCTCTTAAACGATGGGGCGACAATCCCATTTATCGCCAGATATCGAAAAGATCAGACTGGCAATCTTGACGAAGACCAGTTGCGATCCATTGAACAGACCTGGAAGTACCAGAACTCCCTGCAAGAAAGAAAAGAATCAATCCTGCAAATCCTGGAGGAGAAAAAACTATTAACAAAGGAGCTGAAATCATCGATCCTTGGCGCCGAAACTCTTGCTTCGCTCGAAGAAATTTATCGGCCTTACAAAGAAAAACGGAAAACCAAAGCCAGTGAAGCCATTGCCAAAGGCTTTGGACCCCTGGCAGATAAAATCTGGGAACAGAAATATGATCCAAAATCACTAGCAGACGAAGAAGGTCTTGAACAGGCCGGCTATATCCTCGCCGAAAAGATCAGCGACATGGCCGATATCCGCTCCATGATCCGCGATAATCTGCTCAAACATGAAAGCATCAGCAGCTCTCTTAAAAAAGATGCCGAAGATCCCCAGGGTATCTATGAGCAATACTACGATTTCACTAACCCGCTCAATAAGCTTCCCAGCCATCGGTTGCTGGCTTTAGACCGCGGCGAAAAAGAAAAGGTATTGACGGTTACTTTGACAAGTGACAATGAAAAGCTTGAACAAATGATCCAACGGAAGCTGCTCAAACGCAATTCGCCATCTCATGATTATCTGGAAACGGTTATCCACGATGCGTTAATCCGCCTAATGCTGCCCAGTATCAAACGCGAAATCCGCTCTGCCCTCCGAGAAAAAGCCTATGAGGATGCAATCAAAGGCTTTGCGGCTAACCTTGAGCCCCTCCTGATGGCAAGACCCCTCAAAGGCCAGGTGATGCTATCGTGGGATCCAGGCTATGTGAATGGCTGCAAACTTGCAGTCCTTGGCGCCGCCGGCGAGCTACTGGATACAACCGTAGTTTATCCTTTTAAATTTGTTGGCAAAGGCAAAAAGTCACAACCTGATTCCCCTGCTTATCAAGCCGCTGTCAAAGAAACTCGCGCTTTACTCAACAAATATCATCCAACCGTCGTCGTGATCGGAAATGGCACCGCAAGTCGAGAATCAATCGATTTGATTACAGATCTCCTTAAAGATTATCCAGATGTTTCGTATCTCATTGGATCTGAAGCTGGGGCCTCTGTCTACTCTGCCAGTGAACTGGCTAAAGAGGAGTTTCCAGATCTTCCTGTAGAAAAACGATCTGCAATTTCGATTGGCCGCCGAATCCAAGACCCTCTTTCTGAATTGGTAAAAATCGACCCTCAATCCCTAGGAGTAGGAATGTATCAGCATGACGTCCCTCAAAAGCAACTGAAAGAAGCTTTGGATTTTGTTACAGATAAAGCTGTTAACCAAGTGGGAGTAAATATAAACGTAGCCTCCCCTTCTCTACTGAGACATGTCTCTGGCCTTAAAAAGCCCCAGATCAATAAAATCCTCAAAGTAAGATCAATCAGCCCCATCAAAAGTCGTGAGCAGCTCAAAGATCTTTTCTCTGCCCAAATTTATGAACAAAGCATTGGCTTTTTACGCATCCCTGACGGACAAAACCCGCTTGATAACACCGGCATCCATCCAGAAAGCTATGCTCTGACTAACCGCTTGTTGAATCAAGAAAAACTGGCCCTATCTGATTTACACTCAAGCATATTTAAAGAAAAGCTCAAGAAAATCAATCCTACTCAGACAGCAAAAAAACTGAATAGTGATCCGTATACAGTCGCCGATATCATCAAAGAATTGGAAACCCCCGGTCTTGATCCTCGAGACTCTCTCGATGGGCCAATTCTGAAAAAAGGCGTCTTGGAGATTGAGGATCTTACCCCGGGCATGGAGTTGCAAGGCACCGTCCGCAATGTCACTTCTTTTGGTGCTTTTGTGGATATCGGATTACATGAAGATGGATTGGTTCATATTTCCCGACTAGCTAATAAATTTGTTAAAGATCCTAATGAGATCGTACACACAGGCCAGATTGTTACGGTATACGTTGTCGATACCGATGTTCGCCGCAAGCGAATTTCCTTGTCTATGGTACCTGGAAAGATCTAACTGCATCCAGTTTCTTTCAAAAGACCAACAAAAGTTGCAACTCCCGAGGTGGAAGAGTCTTCCGCCTCGGGAGTTGTCTTATTTTATTACTTTTGCAACACCTAGTGATCCTGTCCCAATGACTTTTATATTTATTATCGAAAAAGCACATCACTACTAGATCTTTATATAAAGTGCAAAGCTCTAATGATTCAAAGTCTCATTAATATAAAAGTCAATGAAACGCAACATTAGCTATCATATGAACAGCATAGCTATATCAGAAAATTGACCAATGCATCCCGTGTAAATAATTGGGAAGCTAGATCCCTTAGAATAACCCCAACCATGCGGGGAACACTTTCGATCCACGCACCTCATCTGAGACGCGACGGGATCATCCCCGGCATGCGGGGAATATTCGAGCTATCCCTACACACGTTGGGGTGAATCGGGATCATCCCCGTTATGCGGGGAACATCTGTCTTTCTCTTCCGGTTATCGGGTATACTAAGGATCATCCCCGTTATGCGGGGAACATGTTATGAAGGAGACGACAGATGACAATTAACGAGGATCATCCCCGTTATGCGGGGAACATTTCAAGATAGGACAGCGAACCTAAATCGATAAGGGATCATCCCCGTTATGCGGGGAACATAAATAAATCTTCTGTCAGGACGGTTGAGATGGAGGATCATCCCCGTTATGCGGGGAACATGGTTCGGAGCTTGCTGTTGTAGCGATTCTCCAGGGATCATCCCCGTTATGCGGGGAACATTTTCTTTCGCATATTCTTTCCATTCGCTTTCAAGGATCATCCCCGTTATGCGGGGAACATCAGTGTCTATGCAAAGTACTATTAATTGTTGAGGGATCATCCCCGTTATGCGGGGAACATCCACCTCGGCCATTTCTTCCTCTGACATTCCCAGGATCATCCCCGTTATGCGGGGAACATTGTTAATACGAGATGAAATATTTCACACAGAAAGGATCATCCCCGTTATGCGGGGAACATTGCCCAATAACTCGATTAACTTTCTGCGTCGCAGGATCATCCCCGTTATGCGGGGAACATCTAAAGGATTTGCCCCGCGTCCTGGCTGGCATGGGATCATCCCCGTTATGCGGGGAACATGCAATCATCTTGCTTCCGATCCCACTCATGGAACTTTCGAGAACGTTTGTAAACGTTGAGCCTGTATCTCTTGCGACACTGCTCATCTTGTCTTTCCAGCTCGGGATCATCCCCGTTATGCGGGGAACATTCCATGCTTTTTTCAGGGCTTCGGATCTGCTCAGGATCATCCCCGTTATGCGGGGAACATGTCAAGCACCATTCGCGCATTTCGCAAAGCCTGGGATCATCCCCGTTATGCGGGGAACATTGGTGAGGATCGAAATTGGCTCACTCCCGGCGAGGATCATCCCCGTTATGCGGGGAACATTTGCTAAAAGTATGAAAACAATAGCGGAAAGAGGGATCATCCCCGTTATGCGGGGAACATAACACGATGCCAGACTGATTCGAATGCAACCGAGGATCATCCCCGTTATGCGGGGAACATGCAATGCCGCTCTATGGCGCTGAATGGGGCTTAGGATCATCCCCGTTATGCGGGGAACATTTTGACTCTGTACAAAAAAACAGGGCCGTTCCAGGATCATCCCCGTTATGCGGGGAACATGTCTGCTGTCTTAGCCTGATGTTCTTTTTGTAGGGATCATCCCCGTTATGCGGGGAACATAAGACCAGACAGATCAAATGTTAGAAGTCCACAGGATCATCCCCGTTATGCGGGGAACATATCAAGTTCTGCAATGACGGTGTATGAATGTCTGGATCATCCCCGTTATGCGGGGAACATAGAAGAAAAATGAAGAACTTGAACAAGTCATTGGATCATCCCCGTTATGCGGGGAACATGATGTGGTCTGATCACCATCGGCGGCAATACGTGGATCATCCCCGTTATGCGGGGAACATGATGTGAATCATCCTTCAGTGATTGCTTCCAACGGATCATCCCCGTTATGCGGGGAACATCCATTGAGACTATTAACGATCCATGGTCAGAAAGGATCATCCCCGTTATGCGGGGAACATTCAAAAACCTCGCTGCCAATCCAGGCATCTCTGGGATCATCCCCGTTATGCGGGGAACATTTTAGAACAAATTCCGGAAAAACTTCAACGCTAGGATCATCCCCGTTATGCGGGGAACATGCTTTACTCATCCGGATCCACTGGTGCCAGATGGGATCATCCCCGTTATGCGGGGAACATCTGCCCGTATGTCTTAGCCAGCTGTTTCTCTAGGGATCATCCCCGTTATGCGGGGAACATTGAGCCTTGTAGTCGCGGCGAATGACATGAGAAGGATCATCCCCGTTATGCGGGGAACATCAAATGGTCGCCATCCTTACCGGATCCAGGGCGGGATCATCCCCGTTATGCGGGGAACATTCAGTCTGGAACTATTTGCTTTATAGCCGCTGAGGATCATCCCCGTTATGCGGGGAACATTTTTTGGTTTGCCCGGCTTCAGGGGTATAGACCGGATCATCCCCGTTATGCGGGGAACATAATGGAAATCAAAAGAATTCTACGCTTTCAGCAGGATCATCCCCGTTATGCGGGGAACATCCTCTGTGGCGAGTGGACCGTTCGAAAGGACTAGGATCATCCCCGTTATGCGGGGAACATTCAGGAAGATTGTCATGTACTCTTTTACAGTTGGGATCATCCCCGTTATGCGGGGAACATTTTGAACCATCGTGTAAGATCTTTAACGGTTTGGGATCATCCCCGTTATGCGGGGAACATCATCTAACTTTGAAGCCCTTTTTCAACAGCTCAGGATCATCCCCGTTATGCGGGGAACATTTTAATTGCTGGAAACTCCTAAAGCCAGTAAAGGGATCATCCCCGTTATGCGGGGAACATCCGGGCGTTGCATCCCGGTAGCGATCAAAGGTAGGATCATCCCCGTTATGCGGGGAACATTCCGCATCTATCGCATTTTTTTACATCCATTTAAGGATCATCCCCGTTATGCGGGGAACATCTTGTTTTACGCTTTCTATAAGCTGTTCGGGCGGGATCATCCCCGTTATGCGGGGAACATACTTGTACTCTCCTTTATTTAAGAGGGAAAAGCCTTCACTTATCGATAATTTCTTTTAATTTTTCTAACATCTTAAGTGTTATCCAGCAATCTGATAACGCCCTATGCTGCTGTTGATCACCGATTCCGAAGTAGTCCAAAAGGGTCTGTAGACGATAGTTTGGAACATCCTTCACATGACGTCTGGCCAGCTGGAGTGTGTCGATGACCTCAGGTGCCCAATAAGGAATTCCATGTCGAAGACATGCATTCTCCAAAAACTTCAAATCGAATTTTGCATTATGGCAGACGACTGGGAAATCATTGCAGAACCTTCTCAAATTTTCAAGAACTTCTTTCTCGTCTTTTCCCTGCTCATTGAGCAGATCTACGGTTATTCCGGTCAATGCAGCCGCCTGAGCAGAAAGTATACAGGTCGTCTTAATTAAGAATGAGAACTCTTCTGTGTATTTTCCTTCGACCACTCGAATAGCTCCAACTTCAGTGATTCCATCTTTTTCAGAATCTAAGCCGGTAGTTTCCAAGTCAAGAACAACAAAAGAATCAGGAATCACATGCTTAGGGCTTGGATATTTTCTGGTCCGGTCTTTGAGCTGGCCAGTTGTCAGGACAGGTACCTTAATTCGCGGTATTTCTTCAGTAATCACTTCAATCGGAGTTATCGGATGAAACATAAGCTGGAGGCCATCAAAATCTTTAGGATAGTCTGTTGTATGGTAAGTCTTCATCTCAAAGCCTTGTTCGTTTCTTGATGAATAGACAATGACCGCATTTCCAGTCTTTATTGTTGCTTTTACCCGATCCCAGAGCAGTTCCCGTACTCTTTTAGATGGATTGCCAACATAAACACCTGTCACAATTTCAAAAAACCACTTCGACAGGTCTCCGCGTAAAGAGGGTGGGCAATTTGATACGGTGATGACGACCATCATTCCACCTGCTGAACTCCATCTGTCTGATAAAGAGTGCCAGATTGTTTGAATGCTCGGATTCCGTCCCAGATAACTAAGGTATCATCATAATCAATTTCATCTGATTCTAAATCAAAAATGAACTTTATATCTTTGACCATTCGCTCAATCAAGCCTGCATTATGGATTCGATTTCGAAATTCTTTTCTTGTTTTTTCTGGAATTCCGGTGGTGAATTTCGATCCAATCTCAAAAGCCAGAGGAATTGTAACTTCAGCTTTGTACAGATCTGCAACATCGTAGATAAACGATTTTTCATGGTTTACATGAATAAATCCCAGGCCAGGCGAAAGGCCAAGCGCATAAATGACAGCACTGCAGATACCATATAAACAAGTATTAGCAACAGACAATGATTGATTTACTGGGTCTGACTGGTGAAAATCTTCAGGATCATAATTTCTCCCTGTCCAGTTCACTCCCCAAAAATCAGCCTGCTTTTTATATTCTCGTTTTACTCTTGCACCTTCTTTTCCTCTTAACTGCTGCAGAGTGAGATTTGTCATATTCTCATCCGGAAAGCGCAAATAATACATACGCTTTACGACTTTCATATGCAATGCGGGTTTTGTCACATACATGGCTTGACGAACAAGGAGAATCGAACTGTTGGTTAATGGACGGCCAAATCCATAGAGTCTGGCCGCACCGTCACCAACCCAGGCAATACCCGCTCCTGCCTCGCCAATCAGCTGGGCTGCCCGGTGTGTAAGACTTGTCCCGGGTCCAAGAAGCAGAGTCATCATAGAGTGCGCTGGAATCAGGGCATATCCATCTTTCCAGGAGGCTTTAATAGCACTGTCTTCTTTAGAAAGTGAGCATTTCTCAAGATAAATAAAGGAGTAGCGATTCTTTATCTGCGGCATTTCCTGAAGATCTGCTTTAGGAGCTCCAGGAATCTTGCCGTTGTTATTCATGATATGAAATGACTGTCAGCAAGCCCATTCCATAGGCTTTTCCTCTGCCTACACCTTCAGTCAAGGCTTTTTTAAAAAGGGATGGATCTGTTACTGACAGCACGCCTTCAAAGACAGCTTCTTTCAGTTGGACTTTCGTTTCGCATTTTTTCTTTCGGAATTGAATCCAAGTCGAGCCAATCACTTTTGTCTTCTCCAGCTCAATTTGGAATCCATGTTTTGCAGCCTTCTGTTCCAGCCAGGCCATCTGCTGTTGAGGAGTTACATGGGCTAGAACTTTGCCATCGGGTTCTTTCTTATCGTTTTTGGCATGATGGGTCGGATTAGCGGTCAGCCGAAAAATCCATTTGCTTTCTTTTGTAATTCTGCTCAACAGCTTTTCATAATCCACTGTTTGGGCGCGCTCTTCCTTGAACCCGAACTGATGAATCAAAAACTGAGCATCAATATCTGCTGAAGTCAGCATAAGCAGATAGCTTTGGTCTGCAATTCTATCAATTCGCCAGAGAACACGCGAATTCTCTCCTCGAATTGATGCTTCAATAGCAGCATGGAAAATATTCGGATTCACGAATCCTCTGACTGTCTGTTTATTCAAAGGATCTAATCTGATTCGAATTAACTGCATCATTTTAAGTTCTCCAATTCTTCGAGTACGTCCTGCTCTGTCTGATGCAGGGCTGGCTGAACTGTTTCTTTTCTCTGTGAATTCTCTGTAATGGTCTCTTGTACAAAACGTGCCTGGTACTTTCGGTGATGAAAGTCAAAAGATACAGGCTGATCCATGACTTTTCGTCCCAGCGTTCTTGAACTGCCTTCCAGAAAAATATGATAGTAGGCAGGCTCCATACCCTTTCTTCCTACAAATTTATGGTTTTCAAGAGCCTCTTTTAATGGCAGGGGAACGATTTCTTTCACAATTGGAGCTTCTGGCACGCATGATCGTCGGCCCAAGAAGAGCGGATAGGCTGGATGACGGATTGCATTTTCCAGTTCGAGAAGGACGTCTTTGTCATCTGATTCGATTCCGATCAGAAATACTGCGTCAGAAAGGTAGTATCTATTTGTAATATAGGATGTTTTCGCATCTTTTTTTGCAGTATGGAAGTCTGAGATCAAAGCGCCTGGCTGATCTGCCCGTACTCCAATCTTTAAATCAGCCAGGTCATCAATATCTTCGTCGCGCCGTCTGCCCAGTGCGGCAGCCAGAAAACCAATGATTCCACTCTTTGTCGGAATCGTTTCTGTGCGCCGAATTTCAAATCTTGAGTCTGTTCCCCAGCTTTGCAGGACACCTGCAAAGCGAAGAAGAAGAGTAAAAGGCATCAGGATTCTCCACCGGGCAGCAGTTGGGTCAGATCTTTTTCGACATGGTCCAGAATCTCATCCATTTCCATCGACTGTGCCAGTTTCTCAAGTCCTTCCCCAGCTACATAAGCTGCATAGGGCTTGTCGACAAATTTAGTAATTTTACCAGCATATTCAGCCAATTTTTCCTGAGATGGATTTTCGTAACCATTCGCTGTCGCTGGAACTGCCTGCTCAAACGCACTTGCAAAGCTGACTGGCTGATCTTCGCGGATCGCTACATAAACAGAGCACGGAATAGTTCGGTTGGCATAGGAGTTTTGTTTTCCTGTTGGCATGGTTGTGATAAAGGCTTTGATAAAAGCTTTGACCGCTTCCGGCGCTTCTAAGCCAATTGTCTTATACAGTTCCATGACATTCACCGTTGCGTAACGATACAAAGTGCTCGAATTAAATTCGGACACTCCAATGTGGCTTGCGCCGGCATTGTCTTCATCACCCAGATCATCAACTGCAGTAAAATAGTCATATTCATTGACCACAGCATGAGTAGAAATCGCATGAGCAACCTGACAGGATGCGTCGTAGTTCAAAGATGGATCCGAAGCAACCATTCTTCCGAAAAGCGCCATATCCACTGAAGGACTATCCCGTAAGACTTTTTTATACTCGTTTTTGTCTTTTGAACCTTGTACCGCCAACGCAGCTACTCCTTCAGCCTGCTTTTTACTCATGAGGAAGAGGGCGTCTGTTCCTTCTTTAGCGCCTTTGATTTTAAATCCTGCTGCTGTCAAAGCACTAGTTGCAGCCTTTTCCGCCTTTTGGTCCGATAAAGATGGATCAAGCGCCTGGATTTCTTTCTGAACCATTCCAACAATTCTTTTCGTCCGGGTTCCGATGGCTTCTTCTGGAAGAAGATTTGAAAACTCTTGGCGGATAGCATGTTTCCACGCCTGAGATGAAACGCGTGCTCGTGTTACACCGCCATATACCGCCGTTTTTGGCGTTCCTGTATCATCGCGGTTGACGCAGGATGGCGGTACTGTCTGAAGACAGTGAATATCAACATACAATCTTTTTTCCATCATAATTCTCCTTTATGTGATATAGATCCATTTATCAATGAGTTCTATACGACTCATATATTGATTGCCCATAGCACTTCTGGATCCGTTATTTCGAAGAAATGCATACATCTGATCAATCCGTTCAGGATCCAGAAATGCAGATCGGCTTTTGTGCAGCATTTTAGTGACTAATTCATTGGTGAATTGATGCTTTGCTTACTCTATGCTTCCTAAGAAAGACCCACGATGTTGGGGAGTAGAGGCATATTATTCTGATGTTTTATTCTGTTCGCCTGAATCCTGTTTTGCAGTATCATCTTTTTCTTTCTTTTCAGAAGCTCTGATTGTGCGGTAGTAGTCCCTTGCCCACTTCAGCCTGACTCTTTCTCTTCCTTTTGGGAAACTATACTCATACAGGTCTTCAGCAAGCTTTGCATAATCCATTTTAATTGGCTCATGACTCATCAATTTGATCATCGATCTCAGTGGGACTTCCAAGGCTGCAAGCGATTCAGAAACCACAACTTTTTTAAGTCTTAAAAAAATTCTGGATTCTTCTTCCCCGACTTTTTTTGAATACAATCCAGCCGCTGTTCCAAGAGAAACACCCTTCTCCTGGACAGAGTCTGATTTGGCCTCATGACCTTGCATAGCCATTCCATAATTTTTCAGACTCAAAAAAATAGCTTCTTCAGCCGCTGAAGGGCCTCTTGTATTTCTAAGCAACGAGTCCGGAAGCTCTTCAAGGACCATTCCCCAGACATCCGGCACTTCTGACAACTGTTTGCCCGCCGCCCTGCGCAACACAGCAAGATTTGCTTTGGCCTCGGCTGGTTCTGCATTTTCCAGCCAATGAATTTTTGATGCTACGTATTTGTAGACTTCATCTCCAGGATAAAGATCCTGCTTATCCGCCATATGTTTCTCCTTACCAGTTGTTAATCAACATCATTTTCGACAGCATCGTTCTTCTTATAGATCGAATAAATTTTCCAGCTCAGTCGTTCAATTGCCTCTGGAATTGAGACATGGACTTCCTTTTTCTTATCCTGAACATACTTTCCGAGTAAAGCTTCCGGCCGCAACGCTGACAGATAGCGTTTCGAGGTTTGATATCCAATCGTTGCTGCTGTGCGGTGCCATTCACGGAGAATTTTCTCGTACTGTTCCAGGTCTTCAATCTCATCGGGATGGATTGAAGAAATCCATTCCTGAAAAGGCTGATCGATATTTGCATAAAACTGATTTGAGGCTCCTGTAAGAGCAGTGGAAGCAATATCCGGGCTTGCTCCTGAAGCCAGAGCAATCTCCTTAGCAAAAATTCCTTCAGCAAAAGCTAACTGGTCGATTTTCTCAACTTCAGACTGGATGATATCTCGCCATTCCGATTGGGCATCCATCAAAATATCAGGAAAAAAACGAATCGTCTGACTTGAGACATCGGTAACGAAGAAGTCCTTATCCCCATATGTGACAGAGGGAGCACAGATTTCCACCGGCCTTTCATCATCAATAATTTCCTGGCTTAGCAATGTTCTGACCCATTCAATGACTCCAGGAGCTTTAGTTTTCTTTTCTGTAGTCGGCAAGGCGACAAACTGAAAATCTCGCCATAGTTGCCTGGCTGCCTGATGTCTTCTGGGTACAAAATCATTGGAGTCTTTCTTTTTTGGATCCGCTTTTTTCCATAACGTATACTGCTCAGTAAAAGCATTTGTCCGCTCAAAAAAATCGCCGCCGATCAGGTAGTACCCGTCTACCTTATGGTTTGTATTGATGTTCAGCCACAGCCGCCGTGAGGGCATTGTGAGCAGAGCTGCCAGATCGTTGGGAACTCCGCTGAGCATTCTTCTTTCCGAAATATCTGGGTTTTCTACTTCCCAATAGGGCACCACGCTGGGCCATAATGTTTTTCCATCTTTTAAAAGAATGGTGTTGAGCATAATCGTCTCAAACAGATTCTGTCCCTTGACAAAAACCAGTCCAAGTTTTCCCAGCCAGCCTGCTCCAGGAGAAAGTCGTTCTTCTTTGGGTAAAAGTTTGTACTTTGCGCTTGACTTGGCGCTTGTATCATCGAACCCATTCAGGTTCAAAAGCCACCTTGCACTACAAGCCAGCGAAAGTTCTTCCTTCGCCGCTCCGTTTCGCAGCTGAAACAGCCTGAGTTTATTGTTGCTTTCAGATAAATCACCCACCAGCTTCGAAGATTTATAGGATGTTCCGATTTTTGCATTTTCCGACTGTAGGAAGCGTTTCCCATCACCATCCATCTCGAAAGAGTCTTTTATCAACTTAAGATATTCGGTGATAGGCTTTTTTTGAAGATGCCCACTTTTCCAGACCACCTGCCAGCGGTCCAGAGCCTGGTCCTCTGTTTTCAATAGAGACTGCTCACCGTTTTCGTCCCAGCGATACATAACCGTCAGATTCATCGCAATCAACAGCCTTAAGAGAGCTGCATCCTGAGCAGCAGTTTCACCAGCGAGTTCAAGAAAATTCTCACAATTGAGCAAACACTCTTTCAGTGAAACTTCTTTTACGTTGTCCTTTTGGTCTCTGACCAAAATCCACTGATTATCAATTAAATTAAAACTCATATTAAACTTCAGAAATGATAGGCTTTCTAAATTAAAGCGATTTTATTCCACCTCTTTTCTATTATTTAGAAAGCCTGTTCAACTTCTCATTTCTGAACTTTTCTTTACCCCCTTTCTTTTTTACAACACTATCATAGCGCTTTCGAATGAGAGACGCAAGGATTTCAGAATAAAAAAGGTAAAAAGAAAAGAGGCTCTTGCCTCTTCAACCCCAATAAATGGGGAACACTAATAAGTCGTTACTGACTTTTTACCTTTTTTAGGATCACCCCTGAGGACACTCCTAACAAATCGATTAGGAGCAGGGATCAAACGACTTATAACTTATTTATTATGACCCCTGCACCTACATATTTTCAAATTCTATCCGGTAATCGCCAAGATTTACTTTTTTCAGTCCGTACAGATCCGAATATTCATACGTATTCTTGTTAAGTACAAAAAATCCATTCTGATCTGCAACTACAAAATTCCTGCTTTTAAGCAGCGATGATTTCTTCCACTCCGAAAATTCCGCTTGATGATCCACCAGCCATGCTTCATCTTCATTTAATCCTTTATGAGCTGGAATGGATACTCTTTGTTTTAAGATAGCCAGAGCCATTCTGAATTCAGGAACAGAATGGACATCTAGTCGTAATTGTCTTTGCAAATCATCTGGATCAGGAATATATAAATCTCCTTTATCGTTTTTCTGAATAAGAATGACATCGAGAGCCTGTGTGCCTTCACGAACAGAATTTACGGCCTGGGCTTCACTTGTAACAGCCGTCGATTTCATCAGGCCATCCACACTTGGATTCTTTTTGATCTTTTTCGGAACGAGAACCCCTGTCTCCGCTTTTCCTTCCTTGGTTTTCACATTCTTCTCGCTTCTGAAAGCGTCCTTTTTCTCCTGGTCTGCAATCGGTTTTAAGTCGATATCGTAAACCTTCTCAACAAGCAGAGGAATATCTCCAGGAAGCGTAATCGTCGCGGGCAGATTTTCTTCAGTCCGAAAAAGATACCACGGCTGATAAACCGGATGGGACTGACGGCGTATCTCTTCGAGATCAGGCACTAAGACATGACAACTGGGCTGGAGAAAGCAAGATGGACGGTCTTGCCTTTGCCAATGTCGGTGAAGTCTTCCCATTCGCTGCAATAGCAAGTCCATTGGCGCAAGTTCAGTAATCATGACATCGAAATCCAAGTCCAGAGATTGCTCAATTACCTGGGTGCCTACTATAACCAGTTCGTTTCGGTGTTCAGGAGTCGACTTCTTGCCTGCCAGTTTTTGGATTTCTGTTTCGATCATCGCCCGCTGACTGTCGGTAAACCGGGAATGCAAAAGGATGACATTTAAATCTGGAAACTCGGAATTCAAATATTCCGCAATTTCTTGAGAGTGTCGTACAGTGTTGACAATGATGCCTGCACAACCCCCATATTCCTGGATGCTCTGCATTACATTTCCAATCCGTTCAAACATTTCAGACAAACTCAGCACATTTTCTTTATAGATTTTCACCGTTACTGAATTCCAGTCGCCATCAACTGCCCTGGAATAGGTCTGGTCCCCATCTGTCCATGTAATGAGCGGATATCCTTTTACTCGTTTCCAAGACTCGTCCTTTCCCGTCTGTTCAGGCGTAGTCTCATCGGCAGAACCACTTTTACGGCCCATCTGATAACTTCGGATCATCCTCAGTTTTCTTGATGCTGGTAAAGTAGCCGATAAAAGAATAACGGGGACATGATATTCTCCAAGCCATTGAAGCATCCCGTCAAAAAACACATTCATATAGGCGTCGTAAGCATGGACTTCGTCGATGATGACTGTTTTTGAAGCCATCCCCAAGTGCTTAAGCATGAAATGTTTATGATCCAGCGCCATCATTAGTCCCTGATCTACAGTTCCGATGACAAAGTCTGATAGAATACCTGTTTTTGGCTGCTGCATCCAATCATGGACAAACAAATTTGAATCAGTCGTTTCATCGTCCGTCAGGAGTATTCTTCCCTTCGGAAGGCGATTGTATTCTTCGTTGAGAAAAGCAGTTGAATGAGCGAGTTTAAAAATGCTTTTCTGACCATCGCTTTCAGATTCGGCCCAGCTTGAAAACCGGCCGAATAAACCATCTGCCGTAGCTCGTGTTGGAAGGCCATAAAATATGCCACCTGTTTTTGCAGCACCAGAAACAATTTCAGCTCCAGCCAACGCGGCTTCTGTTTTGCCCAGCCCCATCTGTGCTTCAATAATCAACAGCCCAGGTTTTTGAATTTGCGAAGCAATCTCAATCAAATTTTCCTGAAGAGAATTTGGGTGAAAACCAAAAGTAGATTGAAACATCTGACGATCTATTGACCGATTCGGAGAGCGCCATATTTTTGGAAAATCTATCTTTTTCCAGGCCTTCTCCCACCGTTCTGGGTAAGCAGCCGTATCTCCTTTCGGAAAAATACTGATCAACGGAAAGAGATCGACATTCGATGCAAGCCAGTCCGCCTCTACAAGTATGCCGCTTAAAATCGCCCAGAAAGCCTCATTTAAAGCTGGAACCGACATTGCTTCTGGAATTCCAGTAAGTTTCAGGCAGTCAATAATAATCTCTGCCCATATCAATTGCCATTCTTCTTTTGCTTTCTTACCTGCCCCGTACAGATCTCTCGTATTTTTCAATGAATTCAAAAATCTCTTTACTTCAGCATCAGATGATTCGGGCTGGGTTATTCCATGGTGAGCTCCACAAATCGATGAAAAACCACGATTAAAATGATTGAATCTGAGGATATTTCGGCCAATTACCGCATGGTTTCGAAGATCCCCTTTTGCAATTTCCGCTGTTTTGGGATCCGGAAGTTTGATCGAAATCAGACCTGATACCGGAATTTTGGCACTGATTCTCCCCTGGAATGCAGCGCTTGCCTTTCCAATGTCATGTAAAAGAGCGGCTAATACTGCAATTTGCTCAACGTTCATTTCACCACTCTCATCTTTTTTCATAGGCGAGTCGAGTAACTCCAGAAGATTATCACTCGTCCGAGTTTTAAGCAGGTAGATTACCATCCCAGCCGTGTCCATCATGTGCATCCATAATGGCAGATAGAGCTCTGGATTTTCGCGATCAGCTTTCCCAATGAGACCTCTGCAGTCTGTCTTCAGTTTTTCAAGTAAATTTGTATTCAAAAGTAAAGATTGCATATCATTACTTTCCATATGTAAGTTCATCCTTTCATCGGCTAAATGCTGATACAGAATTGATTATGCACAGATTACCATCGATTAAGACATCATTAATGTCATTTTATATTTTTAATAAATATTTAACATTTTGCTAATCTTAGCGTAATAAGTACATTTGCTTTCTCCCTAGATGGTGTTGTGAGTTTCCGATTAAAAAAAACAATCCAGAATCCTTCCAAAAAACTTCTTAATCAAACGGAAAACCGTTGGGCCTGATTACATCAACCTTAAAGATAGAATAATAAATATAATCGATAACCATCTATAAGAAATAGTTGCTTTGTCAAGTTAAAAATGCCAAGTAGAAAGACATCAATGAAGTTAACCTCCCTTTCTACTTGGCATTTTTATTCATTACTCTTTTTCGCTTTGTAAAGGTAACTAATCACATCCCGCGCATCCGGACCTTGCGGCATCTCAGGAATTACTGCGGCTAAGCCGGCATACGTATTAAGGACGGCGTATAAAAGGAACCAGATTCCAGATACATAATGAAAAAAAACAAGTGAAGTCATGCCAAAGATTGCCTGACTGATCAGGCCTAAAGCCCCAGCCATCTGGCACCCCCAGGCAGATAATGAGGTATCAAGCAAAGCAGGCAAGATCAATAAAATATAAATACCGCCAAATAATTGAACGATACAATAAATCAATGGCTGCCAACTAACCCCATGAAATCCTAACGTGGAAATTGTTATATGTACACCCGCAAAGAGTCCGAAACATACCGCGCTGATCAAATTCAGGTTGCCGCTTGGAATCCCTTTGAAGATATTGATTAAGGCGCCTAAAAATAAAATCGTTCCCAGCAGCAGCCGCAGCACTCCCATTGCCAGCAGAGCATCAGAGCTTAAATTTACAGTGGCCGTCAGGACTGAGAATGCTCCGAACACTGCGCCGATAAAGGAGTTGATCATATTCGGGCTGGCAATATGATGATGTGTATTCATTTTCTTCCCCTCCAAAGAGTTGACAAAGATCTTCCTTGTGGCAAACGGCTGCCCAATGCAAGATAGAGCACCGATAATCCGTAATAAAAACTCAATAAAGCAAACGCGAATAAAAACCATCCACCAATCGCAAGAATCACATCATTATTGCCTACGTCTCCCCATCCAACAAAAAAGAGTCCAAGGCCGACAAATAGCGTTCGCAAAAAAATATAAAATGGTTTTTTGGCAAGTGGAACGGCTGATCCAATCGCAAAAACTGCTCCGATGAGGTACATCATACCAACGATGGAAGGATTGTAATGTGTTCCTGAAATGCTAGACAATACTGCAATCATCGTATTTACACCAGGAAAAAATCCTAACAATATTGTGACCAAAAGATTAGCATTGCCCCGGCTGCTCCCACGAATGATATTGACCAGACTCGCAATTAAAGCTCCAATTGATAAGATCAGCCAGGTAAAGCCAATTGCCATCAGCGTTGCCAGATTATAGGAATGGTCAATGGAGACATACCACATCAACAGAGCGAAAATTACGAACAAAAATGAAAGAGCACCTTCTGGTGAAGCGATCATTGGGTTTGGTCCCGATGAGTCAGGCGTATTCTTCTTTATTTCATTATTCAATTCATTCATAACTTATCCTTTCAGATTGGTTTTTCATCATTTTTAACTTTCTGGGTATTATACCCAAGACTGCCCCTGACCTTGCGATTAGTATTTTGTAGCAGAGCCGGAGAATCATATCAGATGAATATAAAATCCTATATTGTTTTTATTTTATCCGGATTAAAAGAAGCCATTGTCCACGTTGAACGAAAAGCCTTTGAAAAATTGCGCTGAGCATGGTCACCAAAAAAGCCGGCGTTATTTAGCCGGCTGAGGTACATTTACTTGATATTTGGTTTCGTTTAAAGCACGAATCGAATTCAGGATACATAAGATGGCGACGCCAACGTCCGCAAAGACTGCTCCCCACATATTTACGATTCCAAACGCTCCAAGAATGAGCATCAAAATCTTCACGGCGATCGCAAAGACGATATTTTCTTTTGCGATGCGTAAAGTCTTTTTCGAAATCTGGATAGCTGTAATCAAGGAATCCAGCTGGTCATCCATTAATACAATATCGGCTGCCTCGATGGCGGCATCGCTTCCAAGACCACCCATCGCAATTCCGACATCGGCACGCGTCAGTACAGGAGCGTCGTTAATTCCATCTCCAATGTAAGCCACTTTACCCTGATGGGATCCATTCAGGATTTTTTCAAGGTCTTCAACTTTCTGCTCCGGTAACAGCTGTGCATGGACTTCGGTGATTCCGGTCTTATTTGCGACAGCCTGAGCAACAGTCTCACTGTCACCTGTCAGCATCACGAATTTTTCCACACCGAATTTTTTCAGTAAATCAAAGACGGTTTTTGCTTCTTCTTTGGGTTCATCCGCAACTTCAATAACTCCTGCATAAAGACCGTCTACCGCTACATAAACTACAGTTCCAAAGCCACTGCCTGCAGGCAGGTCTTTGGCGGGGATACCTAAACTTGTCATCAGTTTCTGATTTCCGCAGGCGACCTTCTTGCCATCAACATTGGCAATTAAGCCTTTGCCAGCCACTTCTTCAACCTGGCCTACCCCTTCTTTGGGATTGGCCAGACCAGCAGCCCGTTCGATGCTGAGGGCGATCGGATGAGTAGAGAAAGACTCAGCTTTTGCACAAAGATCGAGCAATTCTTTATTGCTCATGGTCAGAGATTCCACACTGGCCACTTCGAAGGTTCCTTTAGTCAGAGTTCCGGTCTTATCAAAGACCATCGTTTTCACTTCGGAAAGATCCTGTAAGTAGGTGCTTCCCTTAACCAGGATTCCACAACGGCTGGCACCACCAATGCCGCCAAAGAAAGCGAGAGGCACTGAGATAACCAGTGCGCATGGGCAGGAAATAACTAAGAACTCTAATGCGCGATAAATCCATGTCTGCCATTGGCCAGTAATAATCGATGGGATAATCGCCAGGGCAATTGCACTGTAAACGACAATCGGAGTATAAATCTTCGCAAACTTTGTAATAAATTGTTCGGATCGGCTCTTTTTATCGGTCGCATTTTCAACCAGATCCAGAATACGGCTGACCGTAGATTCTTCATAGGGTTTGGATACGCGCACCTTAAGAACCCCGCTGTTATTGATACAGCCGGAAATCACATCACTGCCTTCTCTGACAGTACGCGGAACGCTTTCTCCAGTCAGAGCTGATGTATCAATCGAGCTGGTTCCGGAAATGACTTCACCATCCAGCGGAATACGCTCACCTGGTTTGATGACAATGATGTCTCCAGGCTGCACTTCTTCTGGATCAACTTCTTCGATTTCCCCATCCTTTTCAAGGTTCGCATATTCAGGACGAATGTCCATCAAAGCAGAAATGCTTTTTCTTGACCGCTCAAGAGCGTAAGACTGAAACCACTCTCCGATCTGATAGAACAACATAACCGCAACAGATTCCGAATACTCTCCCAGGATGAAGGCGCCTAATGATGCTACGGTCATCAGGAAATTCTCGTCCATGAAATCTTTATTTTGAATGTTCTTGGTCGTCCGTTTCAGAACATCCATGGAAATATACAGGTAAATGGCCAGATAGACCAGAGCGAGAACGACCGGATTCCAGGAAATCCAGATCGTGGAGATTGCTGTCGCAAAATAGCAGACAGCCGTAATCAAAATCCGTTTTAGATTTTTCTTTTGTTTTTTAGTCATGCTGATTCTTAATGCCTAGAAATAGATCACGACATCATCGTCGATCTTTTTCATTTTGTCCGCAATCTCCTGGATGATGCGATCCTGTTCTTCTTTTTCAGCCTGGATAGCCAGCTTCTGAGTCATCAGGTTCACGGTTGCTTTTTCTACACCCGCAGTTGCTGAAGCGCAGTCTTCTAATTTCTGTGCGCAGGTTGGGCAGTCAACTTCAATTTTATATGTTTTTCTCATAATAAATCTCCTTCGTCTCAGTCTCAATCCTCTTTGGATAGGACCGAGTTTTATATCGTTAGTTGAATAGTTGTTCAACTGTTTACAGTTAGATTATAGCGTAGTTTCTTAATTGCGCAACTGTTCACACATACAAATTACGATTTTTTACCAAACCATGTATACTGAACTCATGGACACAAAACAAATTGAAACAGCTGGTGTTTACGAGCTTCAGAATCCTGAAGCGGTAGCCGCCGCAAAGCAAGCAATGCCCTGCTCGGAAGCAATCGAAAAACTGGCTGACTTTTATAAAATCATGGGTGATCAGACCCGCCTGAAGATTTTGACCGCTTTAGAGGCCGGCGAACTTTGCGTTTCTGACCTGGCTGAACTGGTTTCTATGTCCCGTTCAGCCATTTCCCATCAGCTGCGGGCATTAAAAGCCGCCAAGCTGGTAAAGAACCGCAAAGATGGCAAAACTGTTTATTATTCCCTGGATGATGAACATATTCATTCAATTATCAAAGTTGCATTGGCTCACATCCTGGAAGAAGGATAAATTTCCTTTCCTATATTCTTATAGACCTGTCTTGCAGCTATTCTTATAGACCTGTCTTGCAGCCATAAAGGATGCCCTTTCCTTTCTCTATGTCTCAATCTTCTATACAACACTCATGCGATGATTGATCGCCTGCTGCACCTTTCTGTCTGTATTTCCAACGAACAGGAAGGTTTTTCTTGTTTAAACGTTTTTACAATTGATGCCTGTTTTGCTTTTTACAAATATAGTCTTTGAAGCGTAAAGATTTTTACCGTTTCCCGATTTTCTTTCTCCATCCGATTCTTTCTGCCCGCTCTTCTTCGTTTAAGCCGTAAAAAAAGCCTCCGATCTTTTAATCAGAGGCAATTTATCCAGGAGGATCTATGACTTAAAATTCAGAGAAATTCAGAGGCTCATCCGGTCCAATATAAACCGGTTCAATATAAATTGGTTCAACGGGTTCGGGTTCTACATAAGTTGGTTCAATATATGCAGGTTCCGCAGGCTGCTCAATGACCTGTTCCTGTGGGACCTGTTCCTGTGATAACGCGGCCGGTAAGTCCTCGACCAGTTCCATCGGGTGATTCTGATCTGGCTCAGGAGTCGGAAGCGCTGGCTCTATCCAGGTATTTGTCTGATCTTCATCCTGTAAAAGGACGGTCACTTCTTCTGGCAGGATCGTTCCCTGGTTCAAAGGGGCGTTGGAAACTTGATCAGCAGATTGATCGAGAATAGCCGGGCTTTCCGGAGCAGCAGGCGCCTCATCTAATTTTGGTTCTGGTTGAGCAAACTCTGCGAAGCCCGTCTGCAAAGGAGCAGAAGTATCTTCAATCTGTTCCTTCGATGCAGATCCAAATTCTGAATCTTCTTTTGTTTCAGGCAGGTCATTCGCTGCCTCATTCTCTTCCCCATTATGACTCGCCTTGAGTTCTTGCTCGCTCACTTTGGTTCCCTTTGGATACACATACCCCTGAATCTCGGCTGGAACATGTTTGGAAAGGCTGACGCTCATCATAGCCGCAAACAGGCAGCCCACAGCGACTCCCGCAATCCGCCATCCCCTTCTCTTCCATATTTTTATCGACCCATTCTCAGGACTGTTTCCAATTCTATGGTTTATATGATTCATCTTGTATTCCTTAATGCCATTCTGCTGGCATATTCCTTTCTCTTCATCCAAGAGTGAAAGATAAAAACGCTTAAGCTTCCAATTTATCTGCATTGCTCTATCTGAACATTTTTATCTTAATAGTCTCTTAACTATATCTTTATTCTATCTTTATGTTTCACTTCTGTCTATCTTTATTTATGCTAATTCACGATATGATTACAATTGTTTAATAATTAATTTTCTGAATTATCTTATTCAGTCATATACTTAATATATACAGATCATTTGATCATGTTCAGATTTACAAACCAATCCTTATATCAATTAAATCGTGATAAATAAAGTGAATATTATCCTTTACCCCTGTTCAGACAGCCCAACTCATCTCTGCTTCTGTCTTCTTTCTTTTCCATCTTTTTCACTTTACACATAAAAATATGATAAATACTGCGGTCATTCTGATCCGATTTTCCGTGAGCATTTTCGGGACTTTCGACTGCCGGATTCTCTTTTTTTTCTCTTCTTTATACTTATATTCATATTTAACATATCTGATCATTCACCTGATCAGCCTAGCCAGAAATACCTTCTTGTATCCACCTGATCTCCTTCCTTTCATTCTCCTTTACCCGCTCATGCCTGCTCAAATCAAGTACAAAAAAACAGCCTTCCTGAACGCCAGAATATGCGTCCATGGAAAGCTGTCGAAATCCATTTCTCTAAAATCCTCTTCTCTATGTTCGTTGCAAGAAGCAGGTCAGAAACAATTATTACATCTGGTACGATTTGCGAATCCGACGAATCACCAGTCGTTTTGATGCAACAACGGTCAGAATAATGGTCGCTGCGCCAATCAAAGTCATCATTGAGGTAAAGAAGAACATCACATCAATCCCCATTGTATCTTGCAGAATTCCACCCAGTACGTTGCCAAGGCAGGAACCTACGCCACAGGTTAATACAGTAATCATTGTCTGGCCCATTACCTGATCCTGACTCTCCAGATGGTCATTGACATAAACAGTAATGACAGCAGTCATCAGACCATAGCTTGCACCCTGGAGCATCAGGCCTAAAAACATCAGTGGCAAAGTTGGTGCATAAGCAATCAGAAGGTTGCGGGCAATGTAGCAGACAGCGGCGGCGGCCATTAAGTTCATCGCCGAGAAACGTTTTTGAAGCTTACCGGCCATAGCCATGAATGGCAGCTCTGTAGCAGCGGAAGCAAATACCGAAATTCCATAAACAGCTTCTGTTCCACCAAGGTTTTTAATGATGTTGATCTGATAAGTAGCCAGGCTGGTTACTGCAGTAAACAGGAATGCAAATCCAATCAGGATTCCAAAGAAGCTTTTATATTTGCCCACCATTTCGATCAGGTTGCCGCCTTTTGCCTCTTCATTGCCAGCAGCGTAAGTTTTTGGAGTAGACATCAAAATCGCAAAAAAAGCAGCTACACCAATCAGGTAAATCACAGAAAGGATCATCGGATTGAAGATTGTTGTCATCTGTGTCAGGCCGACAGCACAGATCGCATACGTAATGGATCCTAATCCTCTTGCCAGCCCAAAGTTCACTTCATGGCCAGCAGCGGTGTAGTTCATGGAAATGCTTGCGATCAATGGTACCATCGAAATATTTACGCAATAAGTAATCATGTAAACAACCATCAAAGCAATGACTGGCAGACTCACATACGCACAAAGCAGATAACCGATGACAGTCACAGCCATGCCTGCCATGACATATCCTTGCAGCGAAATTTTATTAAAACGGGAAGTCAATCCAGATAAAAAAGGGGAAAGAACAATGTTTAAAATGCAGGCCCCGCCGGTAACCGTTCCAATCTGGGTATTGGTCAGCCCTTTTGCCTGTAAAAAAATGGCGATAAATGCACAGATTGCACAGCTTGCTGCCCAGAATGAAATCTGTACCAAATTGTATTTCACCTGTAAATGATTCATATCTACCGGTCTGGCATCGGCTTTTCGCATCCAGTTTTTCATCTTCCTCAAATCTCCTTGTTTTTTCTCAACTCTCTGATCGCTTCATTTCTTAAGCGCAAAGAAACTATACGACTCAGAATTCTGTAACGTAAGAGATGCAAAAAAGGATGGAATGACGTTTCGCCCTTTTTTTGATGAAAACCCTTACTGGCGCACTGTCGTTTCTGTTGATATGATTTTTCTATGTTAGTGACCGAAAAAATGAAGGCGGGCAAGTTTTCTGATGCCCAGCAAGCCGTAATTGATTACATCTGTAAAGAAGAGATCAATATCGCCAATATGACCATCCAGGAAATTGCCAAAGCCTGTTATACCTCCAACGCAACTCTCATTCGTCTGGCCCATAAGTTAGGCTATTCTGGCTGGGATTCGTTTAAGGAGAACCTGCTTGAAGAACAGAAATACCTCTCCAGCCACTTTCCGGATATCGACGCCAATATTCCCTTTTCCAGACAGGATTCCATCGCGTCAATTATCCATAAAGTTGCCCAGCTCAAAGCCGCAGCCATTGAAGACACAGCCGAACTTTTATCGCCTGCAAGTATACGTAAGGCAGCCGACTTCATCGACCAGGCTGGCATGGTCATCATTTTAGGCTCTCACAACACCCTTATGCTGGGGGACAGTTTTGCGCTCAAACTGGGCCGTATTGGCAAACGAGCCCGTTGTTATCCACCCGATTCCGAGCTGCGCTACAATCACGAACTGGAATCCCCTGATGTTGTCGTTGTAGCCATTTCTTATTCTGGCGAAACGGTGGACACCCTGCGCAATGTCAATACCGCCTACCTTGCTTCGACTCCAATCATCGCCATTACCTCGATTGGTGACAGCACCCTGTCCACTCTGGCTAATGTCGTCTTGCCCATCTGCACCCGTGAAAAAATGTACTCAAAAATCAGCTGGTACACCACTGAAAGTGCCATTGATTACGTTCTTGACGCCCTGTACTCGGTCCTGTTCTGGAAACACTACGACCAGAATCTGGATCTGCGCATCCAGACCGCCCGGAACATTGAATCTCACCGGCAGGCTGCCAGCAGCGTGATCGCGGAAGAAGAAACCAAATAGTCTTATTCCGCATTTTTGCCCCGTTTTTCCGGAATCAAAAAAGGACTTCTCCGAAGAGATGCCCGTTCTTTCAAAGCCATACAACTATACAAGGGAATCAAATCACTAAACGCTTGCCACATTAAAAAAACCGTTTCTGATCGGTTCCGGATGGAAGCTTAAAGAAAACCACCAGGACAAGAACCAGAATCATTACCCGGCCGTAAGTAATCCTGACCATCAAAAAAGGAAAATCAAAAACTACCGTCAGGCAAAACCTGAAACACAACAACATCCATCGAAATTGCAGGCTGGAGCAATGAAAATTCTACGGGTAAATGCTCTATACGGGTATGAATGATGATAATTCCAGGGATTAAAACTCTATGGAGGTATGAATGATGAAAACTCTATATCTAATCGGCGGCCCGATGGGCGTCGGAAAAACAACCGTCTGCCAGCAGATCAAACGCGGTTTACCCAACAGCGTATTTCTGGACGGCGACTGGTGCTGGGATGCGGATCCCTTCCAGGTCACTGAAGAAACCAAAGACATGGTGATGGATAATATCTGCCATGTGTTAAACAACTTTCTAAACTGTTCCGCCTATGAAAACATTATTTTCTGCTGGGTGATGCATGAACAAAAGATTATCGACTCCATCCTTGAAAAACTGGACCTAAAGACAAATGCCTGCATCGTGCACTGTATCTCGCTTGTCGCAAATGAAAAGAATCTGCGGCAGCGATTATCCAGAGATATTGAAAGCGGAATTCGCACTGCAGATGTCATGGAACGAAGCATCGCAAGAATCCCGCTCTACCAAAACCTCAACACCTTCCAGATAGATACCACTCAAAAAACTGTGACGATGATTGTCAATGAAATCAAAAATCTGCGTCCTTAGCCGCTCTCCAGGACTGCAGACGCTTTCCGTCTCTCACACCTAAAGCCATTTCATTCCTTTCCATCCAAAGTCACTCTTTCCCCTTTTAAAATCATGGGCTTTTGCTCGAACTGAGCACATCTAACGGCTCTGAGGTATCCAAACCACGCCATAGGATGTGCTCATTTTTCATTATGAACATCTCAAAAACTTCCTCATTTCGCTTTTTCCCTTTTCCATCGAAATTTCATTTCGGCTTACCTGCCCATTTTTTTAAAAACAACGAAAACGTTTTCCAAACTTCATTTTGGGTCTAGTCAGTCAAAACGGAGTTTTTCTATAATAGGGTCAATGATAAGTAACCAAAGAAAGGAAGCCGTTTATGTATCATCCACAAAATCAACCTTTCCCCAAAGATTTCTTATGGGGTGCATCAACTTCTGCCTATCAGGTAGAAGGAGCCAGTCTGGAAGATGGTAAAGGCCCAAGCTGCCAGGACGTCAAACAAGTTCCCGCTGGCACTTCTGACCTGAAAGTCTGCGCTGACCAGTATCATCGCTACAAAGAAGACATTAAACTCATGGCAGAAATGGGCTTCAAAACTTACCGTTTCTCCATTGCCTGGAGCCGTATTCTTCCTAACGGAACTGGCGAAATCAACCAGAAAGGCATTGACTACTACAACAACGTCATCAACGAATGCCTGAAATACGGTATCGAACCACTCGTCACCATGTTCCACTTCGATATGCCAGCCGCTCTTGATGAACGCGGCAGCTGGGGCAACCCGGAATCCGTAAAATGGTTTGTTGACTTCGCAGCCATTCTGTTTGAAAACTTCGGTGATCGCGTTAAATACTGGTTAACCATCAACGAACAGAACGTGCTGACTTTGTCGGGACCTGTCATTGGAACTCTCCACTTACCAGAAGGCTGCACCAACGTCTTAAAGGAAATCTATCAGCAAAACCATCACATGCTCGTTGCCCAGGCCAAAGCCATGTGCTTATGCCACGAGATGCTTCCTGGAGCAAAAATTGGCCCAGCTCCAAACATCTCCCTGGTCTATCCTGCTTCCTGCAAACCAGAAGATATTCTGGCTGCCCAGAACTTTAACGCCATCCGTAACTGGCTCTATCTCGATATGGCTGTTTACGGAATCTACAATGCCATCGTCTGGAGCTATCTCAAAGACCATGATGCAACCCCGACTTTTGCACCTGGTGATGAAGAAGCCATGAAGAATGCACATCCAGACTTCATTGGCTTTAACTACTACAACACCGCAACTGTCGAAGCTGCTGATTTCGATGCCCTGACTGAAACGGCCGATGCCACATTAGGCGACCAACAGTCCGGGCGCGCGATTCCTGGTGTTTTCCGTCAGATCCACAACCCGAACCTGCCAAAAACACAGTTCGGCTGGGAAATTGACCCCGTTGGCTTCCGCGCGACCACCCGCGAAATGTATTCCCGCTACCACCTGCCGTTATTAGTGACCGAAAACGGATTGGGTGCATACGATACCCTCACTGAAGATGGCCGTATTCATGATGAATACCGCATCAAGTACTATCAGGATCACATTGCCCAGATCCAGAAGAGTATCACCGATGGTACTGAGTTCTTAGGCTATTGCCCATGGAGTGCTGTCGATTTGATCTCCACTCACGAAGGTATGGTGAAGCGCTATGGCTTCATCTATGTTGACCGCGACGAATTCGACCTGAAAACTCTTGACCGCTTTAAAAAGGATTCCTTCTACTGGTACAAACGCGTCATCGCAAGCAATGGTGAAGATCTCTCTGATCTGAAAGCAGAAGAAATCTGCGACTAATTTGTAAATCCTTCAGTGACCGACAGATCGATCGATTTGATCCCTGAGCTGCCTAGGCACGATTCCCTCAGTCATTGACTTGCCAAGGCAGCATCCAGAACATCATCGATCTGTTGGATCATTGATCCACTGAATCATCCTTCAGCCAAACCACTGGTCTGCTGATTAACCGGACAACCGGTCCTGCGACCGGTTCTTGCAAGCTTTACCTCCCTGTATTTTTGTTCTGTGCTTTATCTATATTCATCTACAATCCATGAGAAGAGATTAAGAGGAGAAAATTATGAGTTTACCTGAAAATTTCTTATGGGGCGGCGCTCTGGCAGCCCATCAGTTTGAAGGCGGCGTGCTCGACACTTCCAAAGGTTATTCCGTAGCTGACGTTATGACCGCTGGCGCCCATGGTGTACCACGTGAAATCACTGAAACCATCGAACCGGATAAATACTATCCAAACCACATCGGTATCGACTTCTACCACCGCTACAAAGAAGACGTAAAACTGATGGCTGAACTCGGCTTCAAATGCTTCCGTACTTCCATTGCCTGGAGCCGTATTTTCCCAAACGGCGATGAAACCGAACCAAACGAAGAAGGCTTACAGTTCTATGATGACCTGTTTGATGAACTGCATAAATACGGCATCGAACCCGTTATCACTCTGTCCCACTTTGAAATGCCTGTTCACCTTGCCCGTGAATACGGCGGCTTTATGAACCGCAAAACCATCGACTTCTTCTTAAACTTTGCCAAAGCCTGCTTCGAACGCTACAAAGACAAAGTTAAATACTGGATGACCTTCAACGAGATCAACAACCAGATGAACTACACCAACGACATCTTTGGCTGGACCAACTCCGGCGCCATGTTCTCGAAGTATCCAAATCCTGAAGAAGCGATGTACCAGTGCGGCCATTACGAACTCGTTGCCAGCGCCAAAGCGGTAAAACTCGGCCACGAAATCAACCCTGATTTTTTAATTGGCAACATGATCGCCATGGTTCCAATCTATCCGCTCTCCTGCCGTCCTGCAGACATGAACTTATCCGTTCAGCGCATGCACGACCGCTGGTTCTTCTGCGATGTCCAATGTCGCGGCCACTATCCATCCTATGCAATCAAGAACTTTGAACGGAAAGGCTTCAATCTCGACATCACCGAGGAAGATCTCGAAGCCCTCAAAGAAGGAACCGTTGACTACATCGGCTTCTCCTACTACATGACCAACGTCGTAGACTCCCAGGCCAACGTCCAGAGCGATGGCATGGATGGCGGTGGAGCCAACACCGTTCCAAACCCCTACCTCAAACAGTCTGACTGGGGCTGGACCATTGACCCGGAAGGTCTGCGCTATGCACTCAACACCTTCTATGAACGCTACGAAAAGCCGCTGTTTATCGTTGAAAATGGCTTTGGGGCTATCGACGTTCTCGAAGAAGATAAGACCTGCCATGACCCTTACCGCATCAACTACCTCAAATCCCACATTGAACAGATGAAACTTGCGGTAGAAGAAGACGGTGTTGATTTGATGGGCTATACGCCATGGGGCTGGATCGACTGTGTATCTTTCGGTACTGGCGAAATGAAAAAACGTTACGGCTTCGTTTATGTCGACCGCAACAACGACGGTTCCGGAAGTCTCGACCGCTATAAAAAGGACTCCTTCGACTGGTTCAAGGGTGTTATTGCTTCGAACGGTGAAGAACTCGACTAATCCATACAGTTTGATGAATCGATGCGTTCAAAATGGATGAATCTCTGGCAGATGACTTCAACTCCAGAATTCATCAGATCCTGATCCAGATTCAGAACTCCATAAGAACAGAAATGACCAAAGGCGCCAGACAGCCATCTGTCTGACGCCTTTTTCAATGCTCGATTTTCGTTGAGCCGCAATTTTGGACTGCACTGGGGTGATCGATTCATTTCCCAGCCGTCTGGAAACTGAATTTCCGTTTTGTTTTCTCCAATTTTCTTTCCATATAATATGGAGGGAACAGGCAGAATATGGCTGCTAATATGGAGGGAACAGGCAGAATATGGCTGCAGACACCCGTCGTATTCCGTCCTCTAAAGGCTGGGGAAATGAGGGCCTGTCTGCCTTTTTGAAAAAAGACAAATCGAATTTTTCCCATCAAAAAGCACAAGCTATTATTTCAGAACCGCTCTTCTTATCTGGGATTGCCGGGCTGTTTTGACCGCCATTTTCTTGGATGCCTGATAGTGTTCTATCGGCTCTTCGACAAAACCATCTGGTGTTAAGCGCATCAGATGGGTAAAGCCAGCTTTGCGGGCCCGTTCAATCGAGAGTTCCATCTGGCAATCCAGAAAGTTTCGGTCATGACAATCGGTGTTGACGACCAGCTTAGCACCATGACTTGCCATATAGTCAAGCAGGGCATCCGATGGATAGGCAGTCTGGCGGTTGCCTCTTGCAACAGCACCAGTATTCATCTCAAAGATCAATCCCTGATCAATTCCCTTTTGAATGGCATGGCAGGCGGCCTTTAAATACCAGGGTTCTTCAAAGCCAAAGTATTCTTCATTTTCGTTGAACTTCGAGATCAGATCAATGTGGCCGACAATATCAAAGTTCTGAAAATCCATCATATCTTCGACCGTCTGATAATAAGCTTTCACCATTGTTTCAATGCTGCCGCCATACATCTCATCACGGATTGCTTCAAAGAGCTGCGGATTATCATCCAATGGTTCTACCCGTCCGTCCCTGCAAAGATAATGGACACTGCCGATCTTATAATCCAGCTCATCATCTTCAAAAGGGGCCATCGAATCCTGTTCGATCCCCATATAGATTTCAATCTGGTCTTTGTATTTTTCTTTGGCCTGGCGGATGGCCTCTTTGTAGGCTTTCTGGTTTTCTGAGCTCATGGAAGTAGGCGCCAAGGGCTTATTCGTTCCGTGTCCGGAAAAGCCAAGCGTTGTAAATCCTTTATCCAGAGCTGTCTGGATCATTTCTTCGACGGTATCTTTACCGTGGTCATACGCGGTATGCGTATGAAGATTCTGTTTCAGCATGTTTTCCTGCTTCCTTTCGCTTATATTTTGTAGACATCTGTTGTCATTACGTGAACACATGATAGGCCCATTTTTTCAGAACACCAAGGAAAATCATTCTAAAAATGTAAATTAGTCGATTTATTTTCTGTAAACGTTTCCCATTTCTTTCAGATAAATCATTTCAATCTCTTCACTCTGCCTCCATTAAGCAGGAATCCCCTGCCATTACCCGAAAAGCAACCAGCGCCGAATCCAGCTTCCTTCTTTGATCAAGTAAAAAACGTTATCCAGAAATTAGAATCAACTAACTAAAGCAATAAAAAACAGCCCTGAAAGATTGATTTCTCAATCCTTCAGGGCTTGCTTTCGTCTGGCGACTTCCTATTTTTGCTTTTACACTATCGTCGGCGTTCAATGGCTTAACTTCTGTGTGCGAGATGGATACAGGTGTGACCCATTGGCTATCGTCACCATACTTTGCATTGAATCAGTGCATCCTTGGATGATTATTCAATGACAGATTCGGTTTCAGTATTCTTGCGAATACCGCGGGTTGGATTCACATGAATCTTTCAAAAACAAACA
>CAJTVE010000021.1 GCA_910579655.1 uncultured Allobaculum sp.
TATTGCATCGCAGGCAATCTGAATGCCAGACCGTTAGACAAATGCCTGTATCTTAAAAAGATCCGAAGACATAACCGGCAGATTCATAAATTCAATTTCAGTAAAGGACATGTCCGTAAGAACAACCAGGCTCCACATCTGGTTGGCGGCTTCTGTCTTTTTGATCAAGTCCTGTACAAAGGACAGAAATGTTTTATTACCGGGCGCAGAGCGACTGGATATTTTGTTTTGAAAACCATTTTTGGAGAAACAATCCATAAATCTGCATCAATGAGGAAACTGACTCTTCTGGAAAGAGCAGATGGATACATCAAAGAAACGGAGGTTCGGCAATTCCTCCCCACCCAAACTGCATAGCAGTTTGGATGGGGTATCCTTGCCTATCATATGAATCTGGTGATTGCTTCCATTGTTGTTTACCTTGTGGGCATGGTTTCCCTGGCCGTGTGGTCATCCCTGCATGCCACCCTCAAGGAGCTTCAAATGGACTTATATATTGGATTGTTTGGCCAGTGGCTGGGATCCATTCTGCTTGCCTTTGGCCTGGCCAAACTTGTCGAACTGCCTCTCAGTCTGCTTTCTGTAATTGGAATCATTTTCGCGGCCAGTCTTCTGGTCGGCTGGCTCGTGCTTCATTTTTTCAAATATCATCCGCTGCCCAAGTGCTTTTGTGATGGGTTTGAAGCCTGCTTCCGGTTTCTGTTTACCTGGTGGCTGGTGGAACCCCCTGCCAACGAACAGGATGAAATCGATCTGCTGCTTGATCCAGCGGCCAAACAGGATTATGAAGATCAGCGCGAAGTACTGGAAAATGCGCTGGATTTAGGGGAAACCACCCTCGATGAGATTTGTACCCATCGCTCCGAAATGGTCTGTCTTTCCATGAAAGATGATCCGGCCAAATGGAAACAGGTCATTCAGGCCAACCGCCATACGTTCTACCCCATTACCAACGAAAGCGGCGATGATATCATCGGTGTTCTGGATACCCGTGACTACTTCCGCCTTCATGGCTTTGGCCAGAAGAATATTATGGAACACTGCGTGGATAAGCCCTTGTTTGCGGCGGAAAACACTACTGCCGACGAGCTGCTTCATATCATGAAACACCGCCGGACCTACATTGCGATTGTCCTGGATGAATATGGCGGGGTTGTTGGCCTGGTGACGCTTCACGATATTATTGAAGAACTCTTTGGCGAACTGTCGGAAGAAGAAGAAAAACGACAGGCTGAAATTGTCAAACTGCCCAAAGGTGTCTGGCGCATTGCAGGGGAAGCCAATCTGAAAGATGTCTCCAAAGCGCTTGGCATTCCCCTTGAACTGGATGATTTTGAAACCTTCTCTGGCTATGTATTGGGCAGCATTGGGTATATTCCCGAAGATGGCAGCCAATTGGAAGTCAAGATTGGACCATTGATTGTGCAGATCAAACGCATCGCTGGTCATCGAATCCGCCAGGCGCTGGTCAAAATGGAACCTGCAGCTTCTGCTCCTTCCGCTGCCCCTGTAAAAAAGGCCTGACTAAAAAAATGAAAGTGAACTGCTCCCCACCTGGCAAGGGGAGTTTTTTTGTAAGGAAATGGCCAGAGACAGCAAGAAAACCCGTCATGAAAAAAAACCTCCAATCGCAAGATCAGAGGTTTGCAGCAGATATTGGCATAGAGATTGAGTGAGATCTAGCTGGGATCTGGACTAAAATCCAAATACAACAGCATCGTTTGCGGTGTATGGGAAGCTGGTGAAATTATAGGCGTATCCAGATCCGTTTACAGGTTCATAATGAACCATGCGGTTTGTAGTATCGGTAATGCATGTCTGGAAGACGATCCCGTTGTTAGCGCGGGCTCTGGCGATTTCTTCGGTAGAAACGCTGTCATTGGCAACCCAGGTATCGGTCATCTGGTAAACCTGACCATCGACTTCAACGTACTGTGGCAGAGTTGCGATTGTATCGCCATTGATCATACCGGAATGAGCGATGAACCATCCATCCGCCCAGATCCCGATTGATCCGTCAGCTGGAGCAGATCCTGCACCCCATGCAGGAACGTAAGAGATGTGCCAGATCCCATCGTCGCCGATTAAGGAATTGTTCTGGACTGGTTCTACAACTTCAACTGGCTGAGAAACTGGTTCTTCAACAGTAACTGGAGCTGGTGTTGGTTCTACTGGAGTTTCAACCGGCGCAGAAACTGGAGCTGGTGCCACTTCTTCAAAAGCGGTGAAATTTTCTTCCGCAACAGCTGGGGCAGCTGCTGGCTGTTCTGGCTGGGCTGGAGTTTCGACTGGAGCTGGTGTTTCCACTGGGGCTGGAGTTTCGACTGGAGCAGCCTGTTCTTCAACTGGTGCAGAAGCTGGAGCTGCTGGTGTCTGTTCAGAAGCTGGTGCTTTTTCCTGATTTACCTGGGATTCAATTGTGGTTTCGTTGGACTTTTCTGGCGTTTCGATTTCGGCTTTTAAAACTTTCTTGTTTGAAGCAACGGCTGCAACCTTGTTTTCACTGGTATACGCATACCCGGCAACAGCTGGTTCGCTGGATTTCATTACGGCAACTCCGATGATGGCAGCTACGGAGCAGCTGGCTGCAAGTGCGGCAAGTCTGAATGCTTTTGTTCCTTTATTTGACTTTAATGTAGTGGTTTCTGTTGTACGTTTCATGATCTATTCCTCTTGATGCGATTGACGGCATCTGTATTCTCTTATCCTTTTCGAAGAAGAAATGAAGGCTTTCTTTATTTTTTGAGCCGTTTCTTTATTTCTCCTTAACTCTGTCTTTATTCTATCCTTATGCATCGACTTTGTCCATAAAATTTCCAGTATTTTTATACATTTTTTAAATACTTAAAATTTAAAACTTTTCTCGCTTTAAAGAGATAGTTGAGCAACAGATTTAAGATTATAATTTTATTTAATCACTTTTTTCTTCTATGATTTAATAGGATTCTATTCTTTTTAAGATATAGTTTTAATCTTTTTTAAAGTTATAAGCTGTGTCTTCCCTAAAAAAGTGTAAAGTTTTTTAATATTTTTCTTTATTTCAATATAAGTCTGTCATTAATTTTGAAGTCGAAATAAAGAGCGATCGTTAATTTTATTTTTATGCCATATATCGCCTGATTCTTTACCTTTTCTTTTCGTTTATTCGTTTCCTTATGTATTCATTTCTGCATAGAGAAAAGCCGCCTGTTTAGCCGCTTTCAAGTTTCTTTATTCCTCTTTATAAACAGAAGCGATAGTATCCTCTCTTTTTGAATCTTTTGAATCCTATGGAAAGCAACCGCAAAAAGCCGCAAGACACCACAAAAAAAGCCGCCTGCATCTTTCGATACAGACGACATTGGAAATTCGATTCCGCTTCGAACAGGAAAGCAGCTCCAGATCTCAGTCAGAAGCTATTTTGAAAATCAGTCTGTCACTGCTTCTTTTTCAATTTCCTGACTTAAAACCGGGTCTTTGACCATGCGGTCCATCTGTCTGAAGGCACCGATGACCATGATGATGGAAACCACAACCGAAGCAAAATCAGCAATTGGCTGAGAGTACAAAATTCCTTCTACACCCCAGAAAATGGGGAAAACGAAGGCCAGCGGCAGATAGAACAGAATCGAACGGCTCAGCGACAGGAAAATTCCTTTAGCCGGCTGGCCGATCGCCGCAAAGAAGTTAGAAGACAGAGCCTGAATTCCCTGGATACAGATCATTGCCATATAAATACGCAGCACTTTGCTTCCAAACTGCAAATAGAGTTCATCCCCATGACCAAACAGTTCGATTAACTGCACTGGGAAAAACTGGAAAACAAGCTCTACACTTGTTCCCAGAATCAGAATGGCACTCATGGCGAGAAGCAGACACTTTTTGACGCGTTCAAACTGCTGGGCACCATAGTTAAAGCCGATAATCGGCTGGGCACCCTGGGCAAGACCAACCGCAACCGAAATATAGATCCCATTGAGCTTGAAAGCTACACCCGAAGCAGCAATTGGAATGTTTGCTCCATAAACAGAAAGCCCCCCATAGTGTTTGAGCAGGTTGTTGAGGACAATCTGAACGACGAGGATTGCTGCCTGATTCAGGCTGGCTGAAGCCCCAAGCTGACAGATCCGGCCCAGATACTTGCCATGAATTTTGAAGTCATTTCTGCTTAAATGAATCTGCTTGAAACGCGGCAGATAGAACAGGGCAACGATAAAGGTGACAATCTGGCCAAGGATCGTCGCAAAAGCCGCTCCAAACATGCCCCAGCCAAATCCGAAAATAAATAATGGGTCCAGAATGCAGTTAATGATGGCGCCCACGATCATGCACATCATCGAATATTTAGGAGAGCCATCCGCGCGGCATAACTGCGAGATCCCATTGGACGCAATCAAAAAAGGCATACCGATCAGAATCACACGGGAATACTCCAGCGAATACGCATAGTTTTCGGGAGTAGCGCCAAAAGCAGGCAAAAGCTGATTGATCAGCAGTTCGCCAAGAATCATATAGATCACGCCGACTACCGACATGATGGTCAAGCCCGTCCCTGCAGTGCGGGCGGCATCTTCCACTTTGCCCTGTCCTAAATACAGGGAGTAGCAGCTGGCGGCACCCACACCAAACAATAAAGCCAGCGCCAGACCGATGGTGGTAAAGGGGAAGGCAACTGTTGTTGCCCCATTGCCAAGATACCCCATCCCCTGGCCAATAAAGATCTGGTCGACAATGTTATACAGGGAGCTGACCAGCATCGCCACAATGGAGGGCAGCGCAAACTGGAACAGCAAGGATCCGATTTTTCCAGTCCCTAATGGATTGGTCTTTTGTGTCATGAATGTTTCTCCTCTCTTTTTCCTTTTCATCTTCTTCAATCCTGTTTTGTCTTTCTGAGTCCACTGCTGCCAAACATGGCCCCAATGTGACTCAGGCAGAGTAACGTTGTTATTCTTGCTGATTCAAAACTTTATGTCCAGTCTTTCCAGCAAGTTTTCAAAGATCGGATCCTGCAGGAAAAATGCTCATCTTTCCTGCTTTGAAAACCAAAAAACTGGAACCGAAAAAATCGATTCCAGTTTCCATTCCTTCAAAATTGAGCCTGTGCGCTGATGATCCTGCCAAGATCAGATGGCCGATAACAGACTAATTGTTGATATTTTCACCTGAGTTGCCGCCCAAAAAGTTAATGATGTCCTCCTCTTCGAGCATGGGGCCGCTTGGTCTTTGTTCATCGACATCCACTAAAATGGCCAGTTCGCCATCGTCATCATAAACATGGCAGGGGAATGGATGATCATCAATCGAATCAAAATCAAAACCGGCATTACTTGGAGTGCATTGAGAGAGCATGAGGGGTTCGTCACCAATGTTGATCAGACGACGGGCAATGCCTGCTGGAACTTTATGGAGGCTGCCCTCTTCAAGCTCTTCGCACCAGCATTCTCCCTCTTTGGACAGGTACATGATCAAACCTTCCCCCTGCATACACAACAGATATTCTTCTGCTTCAGGGTTGGAACGAAAATGGCCTTTCGTGCAAAAATACTGGTCTTTGACCTGGCCAGGATACAGGGTGATATGGCCCCAGTCCAGACGGCCTTCTTTGGGATCGGACTCTTTGACGATGTGTTCATAAATTACCGTCTCCGGGTCCATGTCAGGATCGCTGCGATTGAAATAGTCAGCGTCCTTGTACTTCATGACCATCTCAACAAGATTACTGCCTTTGAGGCGCTCTTGCCAGTGGTGGGTCAGTTCTGACTTCAGAACTGGGATGGGATTTTTGGATTGTTCTTTCATAGCGCTACACCTGTGGAACAGCGCGGGGGATATGTCGTTTTTCTATACATAACAAGCTCGGACTGTTCGATTTAAAAGGATGAGAAATATACGTTGTCTCAAGTCCATCCTGAGACTTCAGCCATTGAAAAATCGTTTCCTGCTCCTGCACGCCATCAGGATGCGGATAAAAAACGAGCGCGATGCGCCCTTTGATTCGAAGCAGTTCAATGGCGGACTGAACAGCTTTCAGAGAACTGGAAGACCTGGTTGCTACACCTTCTAGAGTATGAGGGTCATAGCCAAAATTAAAGACAACCGCGTCGACTCTGCCCTTTAAAGATTTCAGATCTTCTCCCATCTGATCGTGGCTTTTGCCCCAGGCGTGCAGACGGGGATCATCAATCTCTTTCACGGCATTTTCCAGCAGGCCAGGCTGAATTTCATAGGCGAACACCTGTCTGGCCTTGTGATCCAGAAAAAAGCGGCTGTCGCGTCCGTATCCGAGGGTGCCATCAATGCAGATCGCCTGAGGATGCAGGACGGGTTCTAAAAAATCGTGGGAGAGCTCACTCATCGGTTTCAATTGAAATGCACTCTCCTTTCAGTAATCATTAAATCCCTGTCTGGTTGACAGGATCATTAATATATTAACGCGAGTGATGAACTATTCCATGTATTGTGAACGAAAATTCGATTCACCTTCAATAAAAAAAGGCGAAATCCGCCTTTGATGAAACAGGCCGCCTTTCGGCTTACATTCGCCTTTACTCATTGTATATATAATCTTTTCTTATTTAAAAAATTGATCTGCATTCAGGTCAGCAGTATCCGGATTGGATAATTCATCCAGACTATTGAGCAGTTTGCGGCTCTGTCTGGTCAGTTCAGCTGCCTGCTTTTCCAGCGTCTGTTCCGTGCGGGAAATCTTCTCGCAGCCTGCCAGCATGCTTTGGGCCTGCATCTCGAGACTTTCCAGACGCACTTCCAGATTCTCCAGTGATTTTGCCCGATAGAAATTCCGGGTCGATGCCAGCAGCGTAAACACGACACCAGAAAGGGTGGTTGGAGAGACGAGCATGACATGGCGTGATAAGGCATAGTCCATCAGATCTGAACCTTCCGAACAAAGCCAGGCAAAGACGCCTTCATTTGGAATAAACAGAATGGCCTCATCCAAGGTTTCTTCATTGATGTATTTATCCGCAACGTCGCCAATGTGCTTTTTGATGTTCCGGCGCAGTTCTTTTTCATACGCATCGGCTGATTCAGGTTCAGAAGTCATCCTGACATAGTTTTCCATTGGAAATTTCGAGTCGATGCAAAGCACCTGATCGGTTCCCGGAAGATGGAAGGCACCATCACTGATTTTTCCATTTTTGAGATGGTACTGGCTGGAGTAGATAAAGGGACTGTCGCCAAGACAAGTCCGGACGAGATGATCGAGCTGGTACTCACCCCACGTTCCACGGTGTTTCGCATTGGTCATGACCCGGGTAATTGAGGAGACCTGACTGGCCATGGACTGGGTCGTATTCAAGCTGGTCAAAGACTGATTGCTGAGGGCGTCCATTTTGGCAGCCATCACCCGCGTCAGCTCGAGGGCGCGATGGGTCAGTTCTCTTTCCTGCTGCGCTCTTTTTTCCACTCGTTCCTGGCGGTTGAGCAGATACCACAGACCCATACAGATCACGGCAAGCAGCAGAATGGTTAAAACAAGTAAAACAATCAATAAGATATTCACAACGGTTTAAATTCCCTTCTTTTTTGGTCTGATTTCTTTTCAGAATTCCTTTCAAGCGTTGTTTTGCCCTGATCCTTCTTTCTTCGAATGGGGGCATTCTTCCTTTTTCCGGTCAGCCTGAGTTGCGGCTTCTTCCTGAATCAGCCTGTGTGCGATCTGAGTCAGCAGGTTGAGCTGAGCCTGGCGGGTATCGAGTCCAGGGCGTAAGATCACTTCTTTTAAGACAGCCTCCAGAGCCTTCGAAATCTGTACTCCCTGGAGTTTTGTCGTTTCCAATACATCCCGGCCATTGATTTTGAGCTGATTTAAAGCCAGCGGATGTTTGTTTTTTTCGGCTTCATAAAAGGTTCTGAAAGCCTCCAGGCTTGCCAGCCGATCATGCGTTGCATGGGCCATAATGTCGCCGTACTGCACATCAAAAAGCTTTTCCACCATCTCATCCGGCCAGCCTTTTAAAACCCGCAGTTTATAAAGGTTTTTCAGGTTTGGTTTGTAAAACGTATCGTGATAACGGACGAGCTGGACAATCTGTTCACTCATCTTGCGGGACAGTTTTAAGACTTTCACCACCCGGCGGGCAATCTTTTCCGATTCCACTTCATGGCGTTTGAAATGATCATGGCCATCATAAAATTCATGGGTGGCGGGCTTGCCGGTATCATGCAAAAGCAAAGCCCACGCACTGGCCGGATCTTTAGTCGGCAGATTTTTCAGGGCATCAATCGTATGATGCAAAACATCGGTATAGTGGTAGACCGAGTTCTGTTCGGTATGGAGCATGACCTCCAGCTCTGGAATCCACGGTTTGAATAATGCCGTCATCTGATCCAGGATTTGGGGAGAGTTGAGCAAAATCTCCTCCACTTCGGGGACAGTCCGCTCGACGGCTACGTTGGAAATACTCGGGGCAAGCTTATCGATGGCTTCTTTGGTCTTTGGATCCAGCTTAAAGCCATAGCGGCCCGCAAACCGGAAAGCACGAAGCATCCGCAGGGCATCTTCTTCAAAGCGGCGCACTGGATCACCAACAGCCCGGATGATCCCCTGTTCAAGGTCTTTCTGGCCGCCGAAGGGATCCACCAGACCTGTTTTCGGGTTCCAGGCCATGGCATTGATGGTAAAGTCGCGACGGGCGAGATCCTCTTCAAGATCCGTAACAAAGTCAACGGAATCGGGATGGCGATGATCCTGATACTGGCCTTCTTTGCGAAAGGTGGTGACTTCCATTGGACCATCTTCGGTCATGACGGTAATGGTGCCATGGGCAATGCCAGTCGGGATCGTCTTTTCAAAAAGGGCTTGCACTTTTTCTGGTCTGGCGCTGGTGGTCAGATCATAATCGTGGGGTTTCTTGCCAAGTCTTGCATCCCGTACGCAGCCACCAACCAGGTATGCCTGCTCGCCATGATCTTCCAGTGTTTCCATCACCTGCCTGATCCCCTGAGGCAGATCTGGAAACAAATTGAAAGAATCCGATATTGCTTTTATTGCTTTTTTTTCGTTCTCTTCTTTCTTTTCATCCCGTTTCGCAGCTGAACTTAGCTTGGTGTCTGTTTCTGGGTTCAGTTCTTTGCGGGTATTTTGATTCATCATGAATCCCACTCCTTTTGATCTGTTCGCTGCCTGGCTATAGATTTCTTGTCTTTGTGCCGACAGCTTGTTTGTTCATTGTTTCTTTCTCGTGTTTCTTTCTGGGGGTTCTGGCTCTCCAGGCTCCAGAATTTCTGCCTCTATTCTGTAGATATTTTTGTGGTGCTGACTCTTATTTGCATCGAATCTTTCAAAAAAAGTCTCCACTCCCCTACAGGAGCAGAGACTGAATGGACACCCTTCTTGACGTTCAGGATCTTTCTTCTTGAATCTTCTGGATCTGTTCGAATATGGCTCTAAATCCAATCCAATCAGATTCGATCTTAGTGGAACATCTTGGTGTAGATGGGCTGAGAGGTTTTTTTGATGTCCCGACCCAGTTTTGTGTCCGCAAACATGAATTCGATATCTTTTCCGCCAGCTGCTGGTTTGATCATTTCGCTTAAACGGGTAAAGATGCCGGTATCTTTTTCAGCTGCATCCACCAGGATAAACCAGTGCACTTTGGCATCTTCTGGTTTTTCGACTGGTTTGTCTGTTTCCAGACGCTCTTTGAGGTAGATGGCTTCGATGGCTGAATCGTGGAATCCACCGGAAATCAGGGCGGCTTCCATATCCTGCAAATCGCCTTCCGGATTTCTCAGATACAGATTCTGGCCGCTGTTGATTTCCTGCTGACGCAATGGGGAGCGGTAGGCCTTTAAGAAATTCTGGATGAATTCGGTTGGGAAAGGCACATCCGCACCGGCCGGATCAACGACAACGCCTGTAATATCCTGTTTGGCTTTTAAAAGCATTGGCATGTACTGATCCATGCTCATGACTACACAATTGGTGCCTTTTTCACCATACAGTTTTTTCACTTCTTCAACAGAAGTAAAGAACGGGAACAGACGGACACCGTTTTCGTTGGTCACAACCATTGGCGCTACTTTTGTATCCGGACTGAAGTGCATTTTTCCCTGTTCATCGGTTGTTGGTTCTTTGTCCCATTTCGCCGGGATCATAATTTTCGTATCGACAAGCGCCTGAGCGGCCTTGACGAGATTTTCATCACTGCCATCAGCACGGAAGTTTTCCAATGCCTTGCGCAGAATATCGTTATCAAACGCAAATTCCATGTTTATTCATTTCCTCCAATTGAAACTTCTTTAAAAAGAATAGCCGGGGCGCAGACATTGCGGGTTTCCCATTTCAGATCGTTGCCAACAGCGACGACATTGTTCATCAGTTCGATGAAGTTGCCAGCAACTGTAATCAGCGTCAGCGGGCGGACTTTCCGGCCATTTTCAACCAGGTAGCCCTGGGCCTGTAAAGAGAAGTTGGTGCTGACAAAATCAACACCAGCGTGCATGCCGCCAAGATCGGTGATGATGACTCCATCGCCCATCTGTTCAATCAGCTGGTCCATGCTTTCGTCCCCTGGCTGGATATACAGGTTCATTGGAGAGACATCGGTTGCACCGGCCCCACTTTTGAAGCCATTACCGGTGGACTCGGTGTTCATTTTTAAAGCAGATTTGGTGTTATGCAGAATTGTTTCGAAAACACCATGATCCACAACCGTTTTTGTGTAGGTTGGATGACCTTCATCATCATAGTTCTGTAAGAACAGAGCATCCAGATTTCGAGGGTCATCAATGATTGTAATTTTGTCGGAGAAGATTTTCTCATGCAGTTTGTCGGTGAGCGGAGAAATTCCCTTGGCGATCAGTGAGCCGGAGAACATGGCAGAAAAGCAGCTGAATAAAGTGGACATGGTCTCATAATTAAAAATAACCGGGCAAAGTCGGCTTGCCGCAGAACGGGCGTGCAGATGCGAAGAAACTTTGTCAACCAGTTCTGTGACAAAAGCATCCTGATCAAAGTCATCAAGATTTTCAATCAGTTTCACCAGATATCCATCACGCAGATCCTCGCCATCGACCATAGTGACAGCCGCCACAACAGCCTGCATGCCGGAATGATCCTGCACGTTAACGCCTAAGGAATTGGTCAGTTCACTGAATGTGCTGGCACTTTCAAAAGCGACCTGGTTGACCATGCGCACCCGATCATCCGCAGCGAGCAGTTTCTTTTCCACAGAAGAGAGTACGTTCAGAATCTGGGCAGAGTCGGGTTCAATCCAGTGTTTGGTGGATTTCACTTCTTTGGTCTCCATTGGGCCGACGAAAATATCTTTTTCAGACTCGGAGACTTCTTTGGCAGCTGTAATCAGCTGACCGAGCACTTCATCCATCTTTTCGTCTTCCACTTTTTCAAGGGAAGTCGAAACGATCTTGCCGCCAATCAGAGCGCGCAGTGAAGTGGACAAAATCCGGGAAGTGACAAAAGAGTCCAGCTGGCCTTCAAACCAGTTCATTTCGCGCGAACGGGACTTAACCTGGGTAATTTCCAGACCTTCGATCTTCAACTCTCTGGCGCGATCGATCCATTGCTGCTTATTCATGATCAGTGCCTCCTACGGTGATGGATTTAACCCGGATCGCCGGCTGGCCGACATTGGTTGGAACGGAACCGGAAACCGATCCGCACATTCCCTGGGCCAGTTCAAGGTTGTCGGAAACCATATCGATATTTTTCAGGATTTCAGCCCCGCTGCCAATTAACATGGCCCCGATGACTGGATCTGTGACTTTGCCATCTTCAATCAGATAGCCTTCGTTGACACCAAAGTTGAATTCACCGGTATTTGGATTGACGGATCCGCCGCCCATTGACTTGCAGTAAAGACCAAACTTGATGTCTTTGAACATATCTTCTTTTTTATCCGTACCCGGGGCAATAAAGGTATTGCTCATCCGGCTGGTTGGTTCGAATTTATAGGATTCACGACGACCCGAACCGGAAGATGGGGTATCCATGCGGCGGCCGTTGAGACGGTCAACCATGTATTGCGTCAGGACGCCATCCTTGATCAGGATCCGCTTTTGCTGCGGATTGCCTTCATCATCCATATTCTGAGAACCCCACTGACCGGGCATTGTGCCATCGTCATAGGCGGTGACTTTTTCAGAGGCGATCATTTCGCCTTTTTTATTGGCAAAGACAGACATATTCTTGGCAACTGCGGTTGCTTCCAGTGAGTGGCCGCAGGATTCATGGAAAATAACACCGCCAAAACCATTATCGATAATGACGGGCATCACGCCGCTTGGCGCCTTTTTGGCCCGTAAGAGAACCTGAGCCACTCTGGCAGCTTCCTGACCCGCTTTATACGGAGCATGTTCGCCGACAAAATATTCGAGTCCCTGGCTGGCCCCTGGGGCAGAACCGGAAGACTGGACATTGGTTCCTTCTTTGGCAAAAGCAGTCACACGTAAACGGGAACGCTTGCGCACATCGCCTTTGAGCAGGCCTTCTGTATTGGCAACCTGGACTTCCTGGTGGATACTGGAAAGGCCGGCCGTAGCCTTGAAGATCTTTTCTCCGGCATCACGGGCACCCTTGATCGCTTCGCTGATCATGCCGATTTTGACTTCATCTTCACTTTCGAAAGGATCAATTTCGACTGGCGAGATATTTTCAGCCATTGTTTTTTCATTGAGAACAAGGACTGGTCCATCTTCTTCTTTTCCGATTGCATCGCGCAGGTCATTGATGATCTCTTCGAGTGATTTTTCATCCATTTCATTGGTGTAACCATAAACAGATGAGTTGCCTTTATAAAGACGAATACCAGCTCCGGCTCTGATGGTGCGGTTGATATCTTCTACATCGTCATTGACCATGGAGATGGATTCGCTTTTCGTTTCTTCTTCAAAAATCTCTGCAAAGTCAGCCTTGGATTTCATGGCCAGGGTCAGCAAAGATTCGAGTTGTTTTTTACTGAGCATTTTTTCACCTCATTCTAATCTCTAAGTATAGCAAATCCTTCATATAATCCATAGCAGCCCGCGGTAACGATACCATTTCCTTTTTTTGAACAGCTGGACAGCGCCGCCAAAAAATATTTAAATTTTTGAAGAGTTTTACTTTCCTTTTGGGCGGGGGATGTGGTATAAATTTCGTGTTGCTTGAGACGGACGTCAGTCCTGGTCAGGTAATCTTATTCATCTTCGTTTCCTTCAAAATTCAAGTTGAAAAAATTCTTAAATTTCCGCTTGCATTTCGAAACAGAAACGAGTAAGATGATTAAGCAATCGCGGCATGCGCCATTAGCTCAATTGGATAGAGTGTCTGACTACGGATCAGAAGGTTGTGGGTTCGACTCCTGCATGGCGCGCCATTTTATAAGTCGGGACGTAGCACAGCTTGGTAGTGCACCTGGTTTGGGACCAGGGGGTCGCAGGTTCGAATCCTGTCGTCCCGACCATTTTTTGTTTCTGGCTGGATAGCTTAGTTGGCTAGAGCATCCGGTTCATACCCGGAAGGTCGTGAGTTCGAGTCTCACTCCCGCCACCATGGACCCTTAGCGCAGTTGGTAAGAGCTGCCGGCTCATAACCGGTTGGTCGCGGGTTCGAATCCTGCAGGGTCCACCACTGAAACCAAAAACAAATCCCAATGCTGGGATTTTTTTTGTGGGCCAATGAGAGAAGTGATTTATGGGATCCCTTCTCTTTCCGGCATGTGCTTTTGGCATTCTGCTGGTTTGTTTCCATTTTTTGGTTTTCTTGTTTTGATCAGGATGATTCGGATAGCTGATTGTAGCTCGTCATCTTTCAGGGTTTTCCATGTCAAAATTAAGAAGAAGCGGCAGCTTTCATTTTCTGGAAGCTGCCGCTTTTTTTATCCTCGGTTTTTTCGCCGCCAGAGTCTCGAAAAGCAATTTTACAAATCCCTTTTTCCATCAGACTTTTCAGCAAACCCCAGAAAATCTCTTCTCTTTTTGAATGACCACACGAAATTTTCACCTCATCTGATCCAAAACGATTCTATTGTCTTTCCACCTATTCCTTCCTAATTCTTTTCGGCTTCTTCCTTCCTAATTCTTTTCAGCTCCCTTTGCCGTCAGCCTTCAGGTCATAAGAAAACGCATGATTTGATACACCCGAACTGGAACCTATAAAAAAATAGAAGCGGACTGAAAAATCAAAGCCGTATATTCCTTGCCTGCTTATCTACAAAAGCAGCGGCTGAACAAGTTCCACAGCCACCTTAAATCAAAACTTTTTTGAAAAAAATTTGATTTAGGACTTTCCTTTTGGAAGAGTTCTGTTATTATATCTAAGCGCCAAGGCGCTAGCCGATTCCAAGCATTCTGATTCAGACATCAGAATGCTGGTTCAAATCAATCAGAAAAAAAATTAAAATTTCCGCTTGCAATTTGAATCTGAATCAGTTAACATAATAAAGCACATCGCGGGATAGAGCAGTCTGGTAGCTCGTCGGGCTCATAACCCGGAGGTCGTTGGTTCAAATCCTTCTCCCGCAACCATGTGGTCTCTTAGCTCAGTAGGTAGAGCAAAGGACTGAAAATCCTTGTGTCGTTGGTTCGATTCCGACAGAGACCACCATTTTGAAAGCACAGCACGGTGAAAGCCGTGCTTTTTTATTGTTCATTTTTCTCTCTTGCCAGCCTGTTGACGCTGTAGGAGATAACCCATCATCAAATAAAAACAGCCGCGCTGGACGGCTGCTCATTCAAAACCAGAGACCAAGTCTGTTCAGGCCTGGACTCTGATTTTTAAAAAACAATCTCTGTATCTGTTTTTTCAGACCGGTTTTTTATTTGGCTTTTCCCTGGTTAGCGACGGCTTCCATCTTGGCTTTGATCGCATCTGCGTCACCAAGATAATAATGGCGCAGGACGTTCATATCATCATCAAATTCATAAACCAGTGGAACACCAGTCGGAATATTGAGATTCAGGACATCCTCGTTGCTCATGTTATCCAGGTATTTGACCAGCGCACGCAAGGAGTTGCCATGAGCTGCAATGATCACTCGTTCTCCGTTTTCAACATCCGGTTTGATGTGTTCTTCATAATAAGGAATAACACGTTCGATGGTGGTCTTCAAAGACTCAGTTAACGGCAGTTCATCCGGATCGATTTTGGCATAGTGTTCCTGATTCCGCGGTGCTCTTGGATCCTCAGGGCTTAATGCAGGCGGCAGGACATCGAAAGAGCGACGCCATATTTTGACCTGTTCATCTCCATATTTTTGGGCTGTGTCAGCCTTATTGAGTCCCTGCAGGGCACCATAATGGCGTTCATTGAGTTTCCAGGTTTTCTCGACTGGAATATAGTTTTCATCCAGTTCATCGAGAACATGATTGAGAGTATGAACGGCACGTTTGAGATAGGATGTATAGGCCTTATCAAATTTGTAGCCATCTTCTTTGAGCAGTTTGCCTGCCTGAACGGCTTCCTGATGGCCTTTTTCAGAAAGATCGACATCCGTCCAGCCTGTGAATCTATTTTCCTTGTTCCATTCACTTTCACCATGACGGATCAGAACCAGTTTTTTCATGGATTACCTCCTCTTATACAGTTAGTTTATACTAACTATTATATCTGTTTTCTATAGACCGAACATGATTTTTGCCTCGATTATTTAGCCGAACAATGCAATTTTGATGCTCCTGCCGCAATTAGGGAATTTACGAAATCAGTTGCCTTTTGACAGAGGTTTGTTATAATTGTCCTTGCGTTAAGCGAATGCGCCATTAGCTCAATTGGATAGAGCGTCTGACTACGGATCAGAAGGTTGTGGGTTCGACTCCTGCATGGCGCGCCATCTCGGGATGTAGCACAGCTTGGTAGTGCACTTGCATGGGGTGCAAGGGGTCGCAGGTTCAAATCCTGTCATCCCGACCATTTGTTATGGTTTTATTGTTATATCTGTTTTGTTTTTACAAAACTTAAGTTGGCTAGGTAGCTTAGTTGGCTAGAGCATCCGGTTCATACCCGGAAGGTCGTGAGTTCGAGTCTCACTCTAGCCACCAACTTTGGAGAAGTACCCAAGTGGTTGAAGGGTCCGGTCTTGAAAACCGGTAGGTCGTGCAAGCGGCGCCAGGGTTCGAATCCCTGCTTCTCCGCCATATATCGCGGGATAGAGCAGTCTGGTAGCTCGTCGGGCTCATAACCCGGAGGTCGTTGGTTCAAATCCTTCTCCCGCAACCAGACAAATGACCCTGACCTTTTGTGGTCAGGTTTTTTATTGTTCCAGTCTTAGCTGCGCCTTTGATTCAGGGCTCAGCTTTTTTCATTGCCAGCTGCTTTTTTCCAGACTGGAGAAAACAGTTTTTACAGATCAGAAATCTTTGTTTTGCCTGGGCTCAGGCCGAGTTCTCTCTTTTTATTTATCTCTTTTTTCTGTTTGTTAAATCGTGTATTTCGAAAAAGGGCAGATCGCCATTCATAGTTGATTTATACCAAAATTTCGTTTATTTTTCGCACTTCTGCCTTTTAGGAATAATCAAAGCATCAATTTTGTCAATAGATTCAAATTCTCTACTTTTTCGTGTAAAACGACCATTTTTAAGATTCAAATTTCATGTATAGTAAACATAGGAGAACGTACGAACTCCTGATTCATGCTCCTTATGGTCAGGTGTTCTAGAAAGGTTGTTGACTTATGGACTTACGAATCTGTCGTTATTTTCTGGCAATCGTAGAAGAAGGCAGCATGAATAAGGCAGCCAAAGTTCTGCACATCACGCAGCCAACCCTTTCCCGCCAGATTGCCCAGCTTGAAGAAGAACTCCAGGTGCAGTTATTTGAAAGACAGTCCCGTTCACTGCATTTGACCAGCGAAGGACTGCTTCTTGCCCGCCGGGCCCGCGAACTGCTCGAATTGGAAACAAAAACACTTGAAGAACTGGATTCTCTTAAAACGGAACTGAGCGGCGTTCTGACAATCGGCACCGGCGAAATGGCCGGAATCAATCCGCTGTTACAGATTATCAAACGCTTTCGCATTCTCTACCCGAAAGTTCAGGTTTCGATTGTGACCGGCATTGCCGACCAGACCCGTGAGATGATCGAGAACGGAATTGCCGATATTGGTCTGTTTTTGCGGCCCGCCAACGTTCAGGGGCTTTTCTGGCGCGTCTGGCATTATCCCGAACGCTGGGCTGCTATTATGCGGGTTGAAAACCCGCTGGCCAAAAAACTTTCCGCAACACCCTATGATCTGGAAAACCAGCCTTTGATTCTGCCTTATCGTTACAGCGCTCAAAAAAAGCTTCTGGAATGGCTTGGCCATCCCGCTGCTGAGCTGAATATCGTCGGCTATTCTTCGCTGACTTCCAATGGGGCTGCGATGGTTCTGGCTGATATGGGCGTGAACCTCGCCATTTCTGGTTCACCTGCCTATGAGCATCCAGATCTGATCTGCATGCCTCTCGAGCCACCTTTGGAAACCGATATTCTGATTGCCTGGAAAGAAAGATTTCCAAAAGCACCCATTCAGGAAAAGTTCCTGCAGTTTCTGGTGGACTCTTTAGAAGGTCAGATCGGTGATATTGAACACTGATTTTTCAGCATCGCTTTCCTTTGCTTTTGTTTCTTCAAGTCCGCTTTGTTCTTCTTCAGCTAACATAAGCCATCCCTCAAAAGGATACGTCTTGGACCAGCTGGGCACACCAGCTGGTCTTCTTTTTATCCTTTCTTCCTGTCTTTGATCTTCAGCCCGCTCCCATTTCTCGTTTTCTCTTCCTTCTTTGCAGGGAACGGCTTTCTTCTCCAGCTCTTATGCCTTATCCGTATAAATCGACTTGTTTAACAAGTATTGGAATTAATCCCGAACCCCGCTTAAACTGAAATCATCAACCAAGCGTTGAACAAACCTAAAGGAGGCTTCAAAGATGTCAGTACTTGTTACCTATTTTTCAGCCAGCGGTGTGACTGCCAATGCCGCCAGAAAAATTGCAGAAGTTGTAAACGGAAAACTGTTTGCGATCGAACCTGAAGTTCCTTACAGTTCTAAGGATCTCGACTGGATGGACTCCAATTCCCGCACAACCCTTGAATCCAAAAATCCAAATATGAAAGTAGCGATCAAAAACCTTCCAGATCTTGGCGGGGTAACCACATTATTTGTTGGCTCCCCTGTCTGGTGGTATACAGCGCCAAGAATTATTGACACCTTCCTGGATTCTTTGAATCTGAAAGGAATCAAGATCGTTCCCTTCTGCACATCCGGAGGAACAGCAATGGAAACCTGCGAGAAAAAAATGATGGCCGCCCATCCTTGCCTGACCTGGCTGAAAGGCATGCGTCTGAGTCCATCCACAACAGCAGACCAGATCCGCGTCTGGACAGACTCTTTACCCATTGACTAGAGATGCGGATTCTAATCGAAGTATTAATCGCTGCATAAAATCTAAAAATCCACGGTTCTTTAAGGGCCAAAAACAAAAATTCATCGCATTCTTTTTCCCGCTGGTCTCAACCCTTCCAGCCTGAAAAATGCCCATCGCAAAGACTATATAAAAGACTATATATCTGAATGAGGAGAACACTGATGAAACGTGAAAAAATTGTACAGACTGCCGGCCGCAAAGCTTTAGAAGATTTTGCTTTCGATTTTGCCCACTATAATGACGATGTTCTGTTTGGCGAAGTGTGGAACGACCCAACCTTAACACCACGGGAACGCTCCATGATCGTGCTGTCTATCTTCATGGGCCGCGGCCTGGCTGATTCTTCTTTGGAACACCATATCCAGTTTGCCAAAGAAAATGGCTTAACCAAAGAGCAGTTTGCCGCACTGGTAACTCAGGGCGCCTTCTATGCCGGCTGGCCTATGGGCTGGGCTTTATTCAACCGGGGTAAAGCTGTCTTCAACGAACCTCAGACTCTTGAAGAATACGCGAAAACCATCGATTACCCAGTTGGTGTGCCAAACGATGGCTTTGCCCAGTATTTCAGCAAGCAAAGCTGGATTGCTCCTGTTGGTGAGGGCAATCTGCCCATCTTCAACGTGACCTTCGAACCAGGCTGCCGCAACAACTGGCATATCCATCACGCAAAAAGCGGCGGTGGACAGACTCTGATCTGCGTTGGCGGCCGCGGCTGGTATCAGGAATGGGGCAAAGAGCCTGTTGAAATGACTCCAGGCACAATCATCGAAATCCCCGCCGGCGTTAAACACTGGCATGGTGCAGTCGATGATTCCTGGTTCTCTCATCTGGCGATCGAAAACTCAGGCGTAGAGACCTCCAACGAATGGCTCGAACCAGTAGAACGCTAGACAAGAAATCAGCTAAACAAAGCAGAAACGAAGAAAAGCACAGGTTTTCCAGACGAACTGGATAAACCTGTGCTTTCGTATTTTCCGTTATTTGAACTGTCTGATCCAAGTCACTAAGTTAAACTTAGTCCGGGGCCATTCTAAGAATTGCTTATTCATTACTCTCCCATGCTGAAATATTTGCAATTTTCCCAGGAATCCTTCCCAAGCATGGGAATTGGCATGCCTACTTTTGAGCATTTCTTCTCATAGCAATATACACACGAATAACATGAGATTCTTTCCACTTTTTCTCCGTTATACAGATTCACGATTGAATATCCATAGCCTGTTCCGTATTGCCCTCCAACCGTTTTATACTTGTTATAATTTTTAGCCCCACTTTTTGACATATTATCATCCTTTCTCTAACTGCTAAAAATCCACAAAAGCAACAATCGTTCTTTTAAAAGCGCGATTGATTAAAAATTGTTAAAGCTATTTTAAATCATATCGATAAGAATGGATGATGTTTTTTAAATTTTTGTTTCACTGGAGTATAGAATCATTCCCACTTGGCAGCTTTCAATATTATCGTTCATTCCCTTTGGCTGCGAAAATGAGGCGTAGAGACTTCCAACGAATGGCTCGAACCAGTAGAACGTTAGTACAGATTTTTCTTTTTAATAGTGAATACCAAAGCAGTCATTTAAGCAGATCGCAACTTTTTATACTATAAAGAGTTTTAACTAAATCTAAATTATTCGTCAGAGCTCTCAATATCATGGACTAGACAAGAAATCGGTTAAACAAAGCAGAAACGAAGAAAAGCACAGGTTTTCCAGACGAACCGGATAAACCTGTGCTTTCGTATTTTCCATTTTTTGAATATCTGATCTGTCTGCTTATTCCAACAATCAGAGGACAGCCATATTGGAGGCCAGAAGATGAGTCTTGATCTTTTTCCAGCAATACAGCGCATAGAAACAGCTGAGGACTTCCGCAATGACAAATGCCCACCAGCAGGCCTGAATGCCCGCCAGAGAAGCTAAAGCCCATACCATCGGCAAAAGCAGAACAATCTGGCGAAGCAGAGTGACAACTAAGGATTCCTGCGCATGGTTGAGCGCCTGGAAAGCTGAGCAGAGAATCATGCTCGTACTTGCAAAAATTAATGATAACGACGAAATCCGTAAAGCGGGAATACCAATGGCTTCAAGCTGGACATCGTGGCCAAACAAGGAAAACAGCTGGACTGGGAACAGTTCAAATAAAGCCATTCCCACCAGGACAACCACCCCAGCCAACTGAATCGAAAAGCGGACCCCTTCAATAATGCGATCTGTCTTACCCGCTCCATAGTTGAAGGCCGTAATTGGAATCAGGGCGTTGGTCACGCCCATGACAATCATGTAAACCAGCTGCTGGAGTTTATTGACTACGTTAAAGGCCGAAATGGCCAGCGCAGAGAACATGCCAAGCACCGCATTCATGAACAGTGTCATAAAGCTCATGATCGACTGGACCAGAATCGCCGGAACACCAACTTTATAAATCCGGCCAATTAACGGCCAGGAAAGCTTAAACTCGCCCAGATGGATATCAAACATCTTGATCTTCTTTTTGACGATCAGAACGCCAGTCAGCATGGCACAAAGCTGGCCAATGACTGTGGCAATAGCTGCGCCCACCACCCCTAAAGCTGGCAGGCCAAACCAGCCAAAAATAAAGATCGGATCAAGGATGATATTCAAAAGGGCACCAATTCCCTGCATATACATATTGCCCATTGCATCGCCAGCTGCCTGCAGAATGCGTTCATAAGTAATCTGAATGAAGATTCCAAAGGAAAACAGCGTACAGATTTTTAAGTAGGCTGCACCCTGGGCAATTACGGCTGGATCCTGGCTGTACAGACCGACAAACCAGTCCGCAAAAAACCAACCCAGAAGCGCAAACACAACCCAGTTGCAAAGAGCCAGAAACAGGCCATGTGAAATAATCTGGTTGGCCTGGTGATATTGTTTTGCCCCCAGGCTTCGCGAGAGTACGGTATTAAATCCAGCCGCAGTCCCACAGGCCGTGGCGACCATAATGGACTGGATGGGATAACAAAGCGAAACAGCCAACAGGGCCGTCGGCGAGAAGTTCGCAACAAAAGCGCTGTCGACAAAGTTGTACAGCGCCTGGATTAACATTGAAGCAGCAATCGGCACCGACATGGAAAACACGAGTTTTCGAATCGGCATCGATTCCATAATATTTTCTTTCATAATTGAGCGTCCTTTCGTTTCTGATTCACCTGCACCTCTCATTTCTGCTTCTGGTCAAAACTTCGCAGACTGATTCTTTCCAAAAGCCAAAATTTGACGTGAAATAAAGTTCGACGAAAAAACGGTCGATAACTCTTATATCCGAAAACAAATACGAAACAATACTTTAGGTCACAGATTTGATCGGGTGGATTGTTTTAAAGCTCTTTGTGTCGAAAAGGTTTTACACCGCAATTTCCTGATCACTTCTATTCTGGAAGGATTTTACCGCCTGCAGTTTGCTGCAAGCTGTTTGGGATCGAGCAAAATGTCTACCGCTTCATGGATTCCATCCACGATGCAGGCCGCACAGTTTTTTACACTCGGATCCGAGGTTTCAAAGGTAAAGGAAATATCTGCATCTTTTAGCATGCTTTCATCATTAAAGGAGTCTCCAATGGCCGCACTGAGATTTTCGCTCTGACTCATCATATGCGTCAGGCGATTGAGAGCCGTGCCTTTGGTGATCTCGTTGGCATTGAAATCCGCAAACTGAGAGTTGGCCACAACGACAACATCCTGACGATTCTGGTTAGACCGGAAAAAATCTTTTTCCACTTCACTGAGAGGATGGAAAGAAATCGAATAGATCCGGGAAGGATCAAACTCATCGATCGAAGTCACATGGATGGCGTTTTGAAAGTCCATCTCTTGCGTCTGATACAGACATTCTGTTCCATGCAGAACAATTCCAATCTTGTCTTTAGCGGCCTGTTCAAACACATCGCACACAACCTCTTCAGGCATGAAATGTTCCCAGAGAATCTTGCCCTCTTGATCACAGATGCACGCTCCATTGGAGAAGATCATGAAATCAAACTTGACCTTGCCGCTTAGCAGTTCGTCAATTTCAGGCATCATGCATCTGGCACGCCCACTGATTAAGCCAAACTGATTACCGGCATTTTTAAACCGTGCAATCGCGTCAAGATCTTTCTGGCGAACTCCCAGTTCTTTACCGGAATGGAAATACAACGTATCGTCAAAATCTGTTCCAAATACAATCATGGTCAGCTCCTCTGCCAGTTTTTGTGTTCTGGCTGCATCTTTTACCTTTTACTTTGGGAAATTGGCATGGAAATTTTGCTCACTCAGGCGATAACTGCCTTTTATAAACAATTTTCCGGCTTTTTTCCGTAGAGATGTATACTACAAATCTTGGACAAAAACAAACACAAAGCCTTTCCTTCAGGACACAAAACACAAAAAGAGGACGATCGGCCGAAAAAGACATGGCTTACATCCTCTGGATCTTATTGAATTCTGTTTAAAGCTTTGCTTTTGTCTTTGCAAAGAGTATCGGAAAAACTGGACCAAAAACAACTTCATCGATTTCTTCATGGCCCACCTGCTTAGACAGGTTCATTGACGAGGCCAGATCTGTCTTTCCAGTTCAGTAAAATCTCTTTGACTATTTACCGGAACTGCCAAGGCGCCCAGAGGCTCTCTGGGATTCGATTTGTTTGAGTTCATCGTAGGAGAGTTCCTCCGATTCAATCTGCGGCATGCGCAACAAAACTCCCTGGGCGCAGGCTTTTTCATATGGATACGCAATAAACTGCGCTTTTTCTTCATCTGACAGTTGATCGAGCGCTTCTTTTTTAATGATGCGAAGCGGCCTTTCATTGACGTTCGTCATTGGAGCAAGATATTCGCCACGATAGCCGGAATCCATAACCCCAGCACGGATAGACATTCCTTTAATCCCCGTGCTGCCGCGTTCTTTTAAAAACATGACATAGTCCGGATCAAAAGCACTGGCGACGCCCAGCGGCACCAGGACTGTGTGGAGTGGTGCAATTTCCAGATAGTCTTCTTCAAAGCAGGGGTACAGATCATAGCCTGCATCTTCATATCGTTTACTCGGAATCGTGGCATTTTCTTTTACTTTTGCCCAATAGAGTTTCATGCAAAAAATCCTCCTTGATTGCCGTCCGGCCTTTTCTTCTATCCATCGCATTTCTTCGATCGATTTTTTTCGATCTGTTCAAATTTTTCACTTTCACCATTACTTATCCCTGAGCAAGTCTGATGAAAAAACAGGTCTGACAGGACGAAAAACTGAAAGAAGCAAGAATGGGTCCAGACGGACAGCTTTAGACAGAATACCATCTTTGGAAACGATGACCAATGCGGCCAATCCAGCTTTTGGCCAGTCTTGTATAGCCAGATCCGGTTTTCCCCTTCTGCGATCGGAATTGCAGGGGTTCTTCCATTTCTTTTCGGCCATGTTCCTTTCTGGCCACGACCGAACTGAAACAAGACACAAAAAAAACGGCAGGTCTTCTGTGCGAAGTCTGCCGTTTACTGAACAACGCCAAATGCCTTGGCATATTCGGGAATTAACTGGTCGACTGAGTCATACCAGAGATCATCCGTCGATGGGGATGGAACATAGGCTGCCATTAAGGCCGCCTGTGGATCTGCTTCCTGCAAAAGCCGCATCGTATCATGGCTGACGCAGACGATCCGATTAATACGCGGATATTGGACCAGAAAAGACTGCATGTCATTGACGACAATATCTTCCATGGTGTCTTCTCGACTCTTATAGCGAAGGCAGCTTTTGATCACCGACCAGATCCCGATGTGATGGACGGCAAGAAGTTCCAGCTTCTCCTGGCGGGTGGCTGTGGGCATATGAAACAGGATCTCCATCAGCACCCAGAAGCGGTTCGCCGGATCCGCAAAGTAAAAATTTTCCTGGTGAGAGACTTCACTGGGCATGGAAACCAGAACAAGTGTTGTCGTCTCTTTGGAAATGATGGGGTCCAGCGCCTGGAATTCCTGTAAATCGCTGAGGTTAAACATCAGGTCATTCCCCCGCCTTTCTTAAAAAAAGGGGGCAAGGACAATGTCCCTGCCCCCCTTGGGTTCATTTAACTGAGTCTTTCCTTATTTCAGAGCGTCGAGGAATTTGTAAACGCAAGAGATCTTCTTGGCTTCGTCGGAAGCTTTTGCATATTCGCCTTCAGCTTCGTGTTTCTTTTCCCAGCCTTTCAGAGTGCCGAGTCTGTCATCCAGACGATCTTTAGCAGTCTGAGCGTATTTGCCAGTTTCGTCGAAATGTTCAACGAGGTCAGCAGCGATTTCTTTACCGTAAGCGCAGTCACCTGCAACAGCAGCTAATTTAGCTTCAAATTCAGCTTTAGTCATAATGGGTTATCTCCTTAAGCATTCTAATCATGCTTTCAATGGGATCCGATTCTTATCGATCGAGTTTCGCGACTAAACAGAAACCCAAAGAATCGATCCAGATATTTAAGATCTATTTGATTCTATTGGACGAAGGTCCATCTTCCATCTTCCCCGCTCAATCAAAGGGGAATCGAAAGATAATCTTCGAATTTAAGCTTGTTTATTTCAGAGCAGCGAGAGCTTTTTCAACAATGGCAATCTTTTCGGCTTCTGTTGTAGCTTTAGCTTCCTGACCAGCATCTTTGTGGATGCGTTCATAAGCTTTCAGGATTCCAAGTCTGTCATCGAGACGGTCTTTCATGTCCTGGCCGTATTTCTTGTCTTTGTCGCCATAAGTTTCAGCTGCTTCATCAACAAGCATATCTCCGTAAGGTGTTCCGCCAACGGCTTCTTTCAAAGCATTAACTAATTGATCCTTGGTCATAGATATAACCTCCTTGAATAGATGACGCTGCTGCTCAACGTAACGATTCTTCCGGAATTTTATCCCTCATAGATCCCGATCAGATCATATTGAGTCGCGTCGGTTACACGAACCGGAACAAATGTTCCCAGTTCGAGGGGCAGTGAAGAAGTAAAGATGACCTGACCATCGACATCATCCGGCGCATCTCCAATGGAGCGGCCATGATAGCGGCCAGTCAGGGCTTCCTGCTCTTCGACCAGCACTTCAATCACTTTCCCAATTTTCTTTAAATTACTTTCATGACTGATTTCTTTTTGAACCGCCATTAAACGGTTCAGACGATTCTGCGCAACGGCCTCATCAATTTCCATTGGCAGGCGGCTTGCTGCGGTGCCCTCTTCTTTCGAATAGGTAAAGGCACCCAGACGGTCCCATCGGACCTCCTTAATGAAATCCAGCAGTTCCTCAAATTCTTCTTCAGTTTCAGATGGGAAACCGACGATAACTGTCGTTCGCAGCACTGCCTCCGGAAACATTGTGCGAATCTTACGGGTCAATTCAAGGACGTCTTCTTTTGTTCCACGTCTGTTCATCAGCTTCAGCAGGCGATTGCTCGCATGTTGCATTGGGATATCAAAGTATGGAACAACTTTTTTACTGGATTGCATGGCCTCAAGCAGTTCTGGCTCGATTTCATCCGGGTACATGTACAGAATCCGGATCCAGTGGACATCATCAACCTGATCGAGTTCTCGAATCAACTCAGCCAGTTTCAATTGTCCATAATTGTCAAGGCCATATTTTGTGGTGTCCTGGGCAATGAGAGTAATCTCGCGAACACCATTCGAAGCAAGGTACTCAGCTTCTTCCCTTACTTCAGTTATCAGCTTACTGTTTTGTTCCCCACGAATCAAAGGAATTGCACAGAAAGTGCAATGGTTGGTGCAGCCGTCGCTGATCTTGATGTAAGCACTCCAGGGATTGCCAGAAACTGTCCGATACTGCTTTAAATATGGAACCTCTTCTTCCTGTTCCAGAATGTCTTTGAGAATGGCCGGCAGTTTGTCATAGTCCCGGATCGGAACGACCGCTGTAATTTCCGGAATCTCCTGACGCAGTTCCTTTTCATAGCGCTGGGCCAGGCAGCCGACAACGATGATCTTATCGGCATAGCGGGTCATCTCAAAAATGGTATTGATGCTTTCTTCTTTGGCGGGGTTGATGAATCCGCAGGTGTTGATGATGATTGCATCGGCATGTCTTGGATCAGCCACCAGAATATGGCCGGCTGCTTTTAACATGCCCATGATGTTCTCCGAATCGACCAGATTCTTGGAGCATCCAAGTGAAGCAAATCCTACTTTCATTGTTTTATCCTCCTCAATTGATGTCATTTCTTTCTTTTGAAACAGAACCTTCCTGTCCTCTTTTGTATGAAGTTCTGATCCACAGTCTTCTTCTGTTCAGGTCCTGCCAAAAGCTTTAGCCTTCCCAGATCTTCTCAGCTTTTCGCTGCGTGTTTCCTGTATTTTTTGTCTTTTTGGTGATGTTCAGGCCTGCATAAAGACTTATTTCCATTTTTGCACGGACCAAAACCGATTTCGACCCTAAGCCTCAGTAGAGTGTACAGGCCAGGAAGAAATCAATGTCATCAGAAAGAGTACAAGGGGCACACAATACAAAGAAGAAAGAAGACCGGGCAAAAAGTGCCACAGGCCAGTCAGCATGGCCCGAACTGAACGGAGTGGCTTTAAAGAGCCAGAAAAGCTGAGAAAAAGCGTCAGACTCAGCGGTACAGCTAAATCCAACGCTTTTCTTCCAGAACATTTCTGAAGTCTTCCTTCTTGGGCGGCGAAACTGGTTTCTGTTTTCTGACCAGTTTCAGTCTCTCAGCCAGGCCGGATTATTTGTCCCAGCTTTTGCGATAGAACATACGCCCATCCAGCGCAAAGTTTTTCGGGCCAAAGGTTCCGGGTTCTACACTTTCCAGTGATTCGTGAATCATGAACAGCCGGGAATCCAGATTGTCTAACAAAGTCAGCACTTCTGCTTCCGGAATCATAGGTAAAACCGGAGAGCCGTATTCTTTTTTTCCATGATGGGACAGAACCATGTGCTTAAGCAGCATCACTTCTTCGCTGTTTTCGACATCTAATGCCACTGCCACCCGGTCAATCAGATTCTCCCCCATCGTGATGTGGCCAATCAGATTCCCTTTTGGCGTGTATTCGGGCAAAACCGGAGCCGAATATTCTTCGGTTTTGGCAATGTCATGCAGCAGAACGCCGGCAATCAGCAGATCTTCATCGAGAAAATCGTACTGGCGGGCAATGACCTTGGCGAGTCTGGCCATGCTTAAACTGTGCCACGCCAGGCCGCCTGGATAGTTGTGATGATTGCGGACAGCTGCGGGATAAAGGAAGTAGTCGTCCTTTTTCATCTCAATCACTTCCTTGGTCACGTTTTGAACAATCGGGTTTTTCATCTTTTCAACCAGATCGTTAATTTCAGCACGAATTGTGTCCATGCTTTCCGGCGCCGAACGGACGTAATCCGCCGGACTACCTTCAATGGCTTTGAGTGAACGGATTCGTAACTGCCAGGCATTGCGATAGCGCATCAGATCGCCGGTGGCTTCAACAATCATGCCAGCTTTCCATTCTTTGACCTGCTCTTCAGTCAGATTCCAGTATTTGGCATCCAGAACACCGGACTGGTCTTCCAGGCTCAAAGATAAATAGGGCGCGTTCTTGGCTGTGCGGCCAACATCGGCTTTGGTAATCAGAACAGGGAGAGTGATTTTCCCTTCCTGGTTTAAATCCTGAATCATAAATTCTCACTTTCCATTAATTCGTCAATATCCTCACGCAAGAACCCCTGACGCAGACAATACGTCCGGACTTTCTGGTTGCGCACTTCCGGAGTCTTGGAAGCATACAGACGCATCGCCTTCTCAAAGGCATCTTGCAGTGCTTGCCGGTCATGATCTTCATTGAAGTCGAGTTCTTCAGCCACTTCTTTGGCGGCATCCGGTAAATACCCATGCAAAATCAGCTTGTGCGTGATCTCCTGACGTTTGCGGCGCACCGACTTGGCCTTGAGGCTTTTAGCCAGGCGTTTGGCCAGTTTGGCTGCATTGGATTTTTCCTGCACACTCGACAGGGAGTTGCAGGCTTCACGGATCAGCTCCGGATCAATTCCCGCCCGATACAGTTTCTGCTCAATCTGGCCTTTGCTTGATCCAACGGACTGATAATACTCCGCTTTTTCCATCGCATAGCTCCGGTCGTTAATCTTGCCCATCAGTTCGAGCTCATTGGCTACCTGGTCAGCAACGGAAAGAGGAGCTTCCAGACGGCGTACGCAATACTCAACAACCTGATGATGCGTCATTTCCCTAGCAAGCAGGCGCTGCTCGACTTTATACATGCACCAGTAGAAATTCTGGATATCCAGATAACTGCGCACCATATAGTCATCCAGCTTGGTATGGAGCGAAATTTTCAACTCAAAGAAGTCATCGATTGGAATAATCATCTTGACGGGTTCTTTTTCAGCATCGACTTGCAGCTGCAAAAAGACATAGTTGCCGCTGAACTGGATCTTCTGGACTTCATAGGTCTGCGAATAGTCATCAATAGCCTGGCTGTAGACGCGTTCCATGGAATAGGCAAAGGCTTCAGCGGTATAAGGCATGATTTTGCGCTGGCACTTGTGGGCGGCTTCCTCTTTCTGTTCTGGGTTCATGTTTAAAAAGACGTCAATCTTTTCGTTGAGTTCCGCCGGGGTATCAAAATAGAAGCCGGTTTCGTCCTCGTCAAGCAGTTCCGTTAATACCTCATCGCGCCGGCCAAAGACCATCTTGCCAGCCGCCATCGCTTCCAGATAGGTCATCCCCTGCGTTTCCGATAACGAGGCCGAAACAAAGGCATCAAAAGCGGCGTAGTAAAGACCAATCTCGTCAGGAGCAGCAGCCCCTAAAAAGTGAACCCGGTCTGTGCCATGCATGCTTTCCGTCAGATTGCGGTAGAACTCCTCATCCGGTCCGCCGCCGACAATTGCCAGGTGAACATGAGGATTGGGATTCTGAACAATTGCTTCAATCGGAATTTCAAGCGATTTTTCCTTGGCCAGGCGGCCAACAAACAACAAAATCAGATCTTCTGGATCCGCACTGACCTGCCCACGGATCTGATGGACCCGCTCGCTTTGCGGATCCACATTCATGAACTTATCCAGATCCAGTCCGGTTGGCACAACATAAATTGGAGCGAGCACTCCATAGTCAATCAGCGCTTCCTTGGTTTTCTGGCTGGGCGCTACGACAGCCTGCGCATTGTTGCACACCGCCCGGCTCGCCGCCTTGATGGCATCCTTCGATACCCGGTCAAACCCCTCAAATCCTCTTGGATTGATGTAATGCGTGTAGTCCGTATACATCGTGTGATAGGTATCAACCAGCGGAATATTCATGGAATTGGCCAGATATTGTCCATACAGACCCACGCCAAAGTTTGTCTGTAAATGAATCACATCCAGATTCATCTCTTCAATATAGCTGCCCGCCCCGACATTAATAGGCGAAGAAACTTTATAGCCATAAAAACTTTTGAGTTTAATCCCTGGAAGCCGCAAGACACCATCTTCAAATTTAATGCCGGTTCCGGCATGGTTGGTAATCACATAAACTGTATGGCCTGCTTTTTCCAGAGCGTTTTTCAGGGTGACTGTGGAACTGACAACCCCATTGATATCTGGAAGATACGTATCCGTAACTAACCCGATATTCATCCTGTCCCCTCCTTTTCTGGATCCTTCTCGGATGGAAAAGCCTGTTTTGGCTTTGATTTCCACTTTTTTCAATCCACTGCATCCGAACTCAAAAAAGTGGAAATCCAGACGCACCTGACTTTTTGGGCGAAGATCAGACCAGATCAGCCGCCAAAAAGACAGTCCGCCTTTATTATGCCTGTTTTCCGGGTGGCTGGCATAAATGATCGTTTCTTTGCGTTCTCTTTCAAATCGATCCTGCACTTCCAGCAAGCCATCCCGCATTGTGCGATGAAAAAGGCAATATCTTATTATAATAAAATCCCGGAATAAACCAAAAGACAAAAAAGACGGCCAAGCTTCCGGCTCAGGAAGCTTGGCCGCTTTAAAAATTTGAATGCGGTTTTGAAGGGAGAGCCGACTCTGGCCCGGCCAGCTGGTGAACCACTTCATCATCCAAAGGCACCATAGGCGTAATCGAATGAATTTTGCCCGTCTGTGCGCTTTGTGAAGCGGATATAGAGCGTTTTGGAACATCCGGCAAAGGCTCTTTGGGCTTCTGTCCATCTTCTTTGGAGTCTTCATGATTTTTAAATAACAGGAAAACTAAAGCGCCAACCAGAACTGGTAAATAATAGGACGAAAAACGCCACAACAGTAAAACAGCACCAGTCAGACGACCCAGCATGTTCTGGAAGAGCATCGTAAAGAAGACTTCCGTTCCGCCCGTTGCCCCTGGCAGTGGGACAAAGCAATTTGCCATCGTCACAAACGAGGACAAAGCCAGGGTATCAACCAGCTGGACAAACTTAAGCTTGATGCCAAGAGCAAGCGAAACAGCAAATGGCAGGGCAAAATACAAAGTCAGCCGGACAAAGTTGAGCAGGACCAGCTGCAGGATCATTTTTTTATCTGTTGAGAGCTTTTTGCTTTCGGCAGTAAAGCTGGTTACCTGAGCCACCCAGGTATGCTTCTGTCGTTCCGGATCTTTCAGAATGTGGAGGCGGCCTAAAAATTTCACTGCCCATCCCGCCAGTTTAATGTAAAACTTAGGAAACAGGGCGATGGTATACAGGGCCAGAATGACCACAACGTTGATCAGATAGCCCACAAAGACAATCCAGAACCAGGCACTGACATTCACGTAGTGGGTAAAGCGCAGAATAAATAACAGAGTGACATAGAGCATCATCGTCGTCTGATAGATGATGAAATCCGCCCACAGCAGGCTGATCCCATCGGACATATCAATCCCCTGCTTTTTTAACACGTAGGCCTGGCCAAACTGACCGCCCGTAGAAGAAGGAGTAATGCCCGCAAAAAACGTTCCGACAAAGGCGACGGTGATACCGTCTTTGAGGCTGTACTGCTTCTGGTATCGTTTGCCAAGCAGAGTATAGCCCGCTCCGATCACCACATTAATGGCCAGCCCCCAGGCCAGAATGACCAGTAAGGAGAAGAAATTCATCTGGCTGATGGCGTGCATGATTGCTCCAAAGTTATCGCGCAAGGCGAAATACATGGCAATCACCGTCACGGTCACAATCAGCACAACATTCCAGAAATATTTTTTATTGCTCGAGTTCATTGGTGGTTTCCTTTAAGGAGCCATCGGCCAAAGCCCATTTTTCCTTGAATTTTTCTTCCCAGGCTTCGACATAGAACTTCTTCCACATTTCCAGAACGTGTTCACGTGAATAGAAATTCGACAGATCTGTACTTTTAGAAGACCAGAACTTATACATCTCCGGGTCATTTTTCAGCCCTTCCAGCAAAGAGTGGAATTCTTCATTGGAATTGCCGCGCAAATAATCATCAAACAGAATATCGCGATACAGATCCAGATCTCTTGTCACCAGTGGAATCCCTAAGTTGACGGCTTCAAGGATCGTCATTGGAAACAGTTCGTTATAGCTTGGAATAAACAGCACATCGCACATGTTATAGATGGAAACCATATCATCGCGATCGACAATGCCGGTAAAGGTAACGTTGGCAGGGGGATTGTCCATGATTGCCTTGAGCTGTTCATAGCCTTCAGTCATCGGACCAAAAGAGAAACCGCCGGCCCAGACAAAGTGCGCATCTGGCATCGATTTCGCTGTTTCGACAAAATCCAGCACCCCCTTGCGGGTCTGGACCTGCCCACAGCCTAAAATCACAAAGGCATCCCGGTCGATTCCATATTTATCCCGCCATTCATTGCGGGCATCTTTGCCAAGCGGATGGAATTTTTCTTTGGAGACGAAATTGGGAATATAGTAAATTTTCTTGCGGTCGATATCGTACTTCACCAGTTCATTGATAAAAGATGGATTTACCACAACCAGCCGATCCGCTGAGTTGTAGAAATTAATGATATATTTCTGGGCCGCCGGAAACAGAATCTTTGGAATTTTCAAAGAACCTTCCAGCGTGTCCGGCAGAAAGTGACAATACGCGATGTTGACCGCATGCTTATCTTTGATTCGCAAAAGGAATGCGGGGTCAATGGTATGAAAATGCTGGATATCCGGATCGGATGTCCATTTGTTGATTTCGACATCAAACAGTTCGGGGGCTCCGGTTTTGACCAGGTTCACCTGTTCGTGGTAGGCACTGCCTACTCCCTGGCCTGCAACTGAATCAGCACTGGAAAACATCGTAATCAACAATTTGTCATGTTTGTTCATATCCTCAACCTCCGGACAAGTATAGCATAGACAGAATAGTACCATCTGCCGTTCAGAACCAAAGAACATTCAGAGAACAGTTTCGAAAGTTTTGCTTAAGTCAGCCTTTAAACCGGCGCTTTGTTTCCAGATAGCTGCCCGTTTCTCTGCATGTTCTTCGGTAAATCTATTGTGAGACGAATAAAGCCGGCTTTCGCCGGCCATACTCAAGAAAGTTTTTAAAGAAAGGGAATATGATTGAGAAGCGAGCTGTATTTCTGCTCACCTGTAGTCTATCATCGCCCCTTGCAAAACCGTCGCTTTATGCCTGATTGATCAAGCGGGGCACTTTCTGCTCCCGACAAATCCAGTCAGGTCTTTTTTCATTTTCTGCCTGTAAAACAAGGAATGTATCCGCTTAGGATTGAGATCAACTCGCAATCCAGGCCAGAACCTCTTCATTCTGTCCTGTCTTCTTCTCATCTTGATTCAATCTGTCCCTTGGATCTGCCAAAACATCGGCAAGCTTCAAATCCGACTTTCGGTTCAGGATAACCGGGATGAACTGGTACAGGCATCTTGATGATCACTTTCAATGAACTGACAGGCATTGTAAGGCAGAATTTCTGATCAATCCAGTTTTTGTTCTCATGATTTTCAGGCTTTCAGAATTTGAAGGTCATTCTTATGCACTTAAAGCGCTGCCTGCAAGCATCACGTTTCAACGGTTCTGCCAAAAATCTCACTCCATTCAATCGATGAGTTCTTTCCTAAACGCAGGAAAGGGAGCCCCGAAGGACTCCCTTTACCGCATAGAAAGGAATTTGATTATGAAGTGAGCTTTATCTTCTGGCTCCTTAAGGTGAATTCGCGGCGGGCCTGGAACCTCGAATTCGTTTAAGGCTTTGCTCAACCTTATAGTATCAGACCCGGTCTTCGAATTTGTGAGCAGAAAATGTGAAATACCGCAACTTTCTAAACGTTTTCTTACCACTCCGCGCTTTTTATAAAGATTTTCTTGACTATCCGCGCATATTCAGCATGAACCATCAACTTGAACCTTCTTACGATGATCGAATGCCCGGACCATTGCCCCAAAGCAGGCCTTTGACTTTGAAAGCAGCACCTGTTGATTCATCGTTTTCGTTCCGGCATGTGGCCGCCAGGCCATGAAGTTTCTTTCGCCATCCATCATCACCAGACCAACAGACCAACAGACAGACCAACAGACAAAAAGCGATCATCCGAAGACAATCGCTTTTGCAGATTCATTTCTTCAATCTGATACTTATGTTTCTGATGCGTTTTGTGTTTCTGATGCGTTTTGATCTGATGCGTCAGGATCCGCTACCCTTCAAAGAACATCAGTCCCTGTTCACTCTGGGCTTTCAGAGTTTTGATCAGCTCTTGATCGGTATCCACTAAATCTTTGAACACCAGAGCCGCCAGAGCTGTTGGAACACTTGCTCCCATCACAAACAGAGTTTTCTTCATCAGACCGCGTTTTTCCAGTACAAGCCAGGCTTCCCGGGCAACGCTGCTGGTCGAGATATCGCAAAGCAGCAACAAGGAGTCATGATTATAAACGGTGTTGCACACCGAATCAAAGTTGCGACGGAACTCCATCAGATTACTGCCATCGAGCGCAAACGTATTTTCGTCAGCCTCCCGCTGCGAAACAACCAGGGCACTTTCCAGTAAAGCAGGGCCAAAATTACCTTCACCGAAAAGAACCAGTTTTCTCATTTTCCCTCCCGCTCTCTGCGTGCTGCCGCGCGTCTTTCTTTCCGTGAACGGAACGTTTCTTTACGATTCCGTTTCCATTCCACTAACAGCGCATCCACTTTCAGGGCTGTTGCCTTGGCAACCGGAAGTTCTTGAGCCTGGTTTAACAGGATGTAGCTGGATTTAAACCAGCCTTTTCCGATATTCACCCCGCGGATGTTTTTAAACTTGAGAATCTGGTCTTCATAGACCAGGGCGTCTGGTGAAGAGATCAGAACGCTGTCCATCAGGGCTTCACCAGCCATCGCAAACGCAAAGATTCCAAGACCAATGTAAACAACAGCCTGGGAAATCCGGGTATTGACATCAAAGTTTTCAGAAGATGGCGATACTAACAGCCAGATGCCAAGTGCAACGCAGAAGGCCAGCATCAAAAGATACAGCCAGGTGCGTGTCTGCCCATTCTTGATGACTTCTGCATCTGGATGGGTTTCCAGAAACTGCTCGCGCAGTTTTTTTGCTTTAAAATAGGTTGACCAGTTTGTGTATCCGGTGTAGCCGCCCATGCCAACCAGAAGAAGCGCGATCACCCAATAAAAAATACTCATAAATCTTCAGTTCTCCCTTCTTCAGCCAGTCCATGCCGGCTCTGGCTGCTCAATCTCTTCAGTAGTTTTCCTTTGTCATTCTAACAGAGATTTCTCTCGCTAGTTTACCGGAAAAGGAAGCCGATTTCGTATCCTGGACAAAAATCACATGAATTTTTATCGGAGCAGGTAATTTGTTGCCTGCAAAAACAAGTTTGGAAGAAAACGCCAAGTTTTAGGGCATCTTTTTTATTCTGTTTCTTTACCTGATTTAATTTCCTGCCTCATCCTCTTCCTTATTTTTCTCCATTCCCTTCTCCATCCTCTGTCCTTTTTGGTTTTTACATTCACGCTCAGAAAGTTCAGTCTACAGTCAAAGTCCGGTCAGATAAACAGCTCAAAAAAGGTCAAACTGCATCCATTTTCAGTCATCGCACAGTCAGAAATCTGTTAAAGTTTTCGAATCGGCATAAACTGTAGCCAGCATGAAATTTAGAAATTAGAAAGCAGGATTGTCATCGACTATGGAAGAACGTTTTGCTTACATCAAAGATCGCCTCAATCAGAAAAACCGCTTTTTGAGATCTGCCAGGCTGCGGATTGCGGATATTGAACAGGATCACGTCATCGTCAAACTGGATGCCGGTCCCGATGAACTCAACATCTATGGCATGGTTCACGGCGGCGTCTATTTCACACTGGCGGATACCGCTGCAGGTGTGTGCGCACTGACCAATGGTGAAGATGTGGTGACCCTCGATTCCTCCATGAACTTTGTCCATGCCGGAAAACCAGGAACGCTGACCGCCCACGCCCGCACAGTGCATGGCGGAAAAACAACTGGCGTCTATCAGGTGGAAATCTTTGATGAGGACAATGTTCTTCTGGCCACCGCCCTCTTTACGATGTACTTCTTTCGCCACAGCAAGCCCCACGCCTGATCATTGGGACCTGCAAAGAAAAGGACTGGGAATCCCAGTCCTTTTCTTTATGTAGAATAGCCGCCTGATCTACAGGTCAGCTTCCTTGCTCAGTTATTTCAGCGGCTGTATTGGAGTTTCAAACAGATCTTCGTCCAGCAGGCTTTCTTCTTTTGCCTGGTCAGCCAGTTTCTTGAACTCTTCTGCTTTTGCGCAGGCATCTTCTGCTTCCAAAGCAGGTTTACCTTCTGCCTTATCCAGTTTGGCTTCATCTTTTTGCAGCTCATGTTCATTGCGCTCTAAGACATGCTCTTCATGATCCAGCTCGACTTTGCGGATTTCTTTTTCAATAAAATTTGTTCCTGGATTGTCTGTGTGTTCTTCGATCAGTTCTTTTTCTGTTTCAATTTCATTTTTATGATGGTCGATTTCGGCCTGGAGTTCACTTTCGTGAAGTTCATGGAAAATTTCTGACATCTTTGATCCTCTTTCTTGAATCGGGATGACCGCTGGATTCTGGATTCAGCTTCAATCCAAAATCCGGCAGCTCCACATTCTTAAATCTCGAATGACTCTGTCTTTATTATGAAAGAAGTCCGAAATCAGAAGTCAGCACATGCTCAAAGATCACCATCTTCCTTTTTTGCTTCCTTCTCTGTTCTTTTCGTTGTTCTCTTCTCTTTTCCAGTGCAGAAAAAACGTAAAACCAGTGAAAATTGAACAACAATCTTTCCAAATCCAGTTTCATCGACCCACATCAAATCCATACCCAAAGCACAATCAAGTCATGATTTGATCTCATCCTGTCTTACAAAGCTTGAAAATTAATCACGTTCTTTTAAAATGATTTTCGGGGATCATCGAAGTGCTTTTTACAAATCGACCTTACTTACAGAGCATTTCTCCTTTTCCGCTTTCATGCCAGACATTTTTTGGGCATGCAGCGTGTCCTTCGACATTTTAAGCGAAATTGACATCCTTCCCACTAAAATCTAAGATAGATTTGATTCACTTTAATTGTTCTGAAATAAACTGAAGTCGTAGATTTCAGTTTACTGATTTCAGAGCATCAGAAAGGATATTAACCACATGAAACTTGCAAAGAAATTCCTCTCGGTTGCAGCTGTACTGGCGATGGGGACTTGCGTATATACGGTTCCGGTTTTTGCGGAAAACTCTGAACAGCCCGAACCCGCTGACATTTCAATTTCTCCCGTAGAAGAAACTCCCGATGAACCTGCTCCAATTGCAGAAGACCCAGCAAATTCTTCAGCTCCCGTTGCTGAAAATGAAACTGAAGACACACCAGTTAGGTACAAAGCTTCTGACTACGTTACTTACAATGAAGACTCTGTTTCTTATAATGCAGAAGAAAAAAAGGTCATCGTTCAGCTGACTCTTAAACAAGCTCTGCCTGAAAACTTGATTTATGAAGTATCCTGGCCAAAAAGCGAAGAGTATAAACTGGTTCTGACTGGTGCTGCCTATAATGGATCCGATTTAAAATCTCTTCCTGAAACTAAACCTCTGGGTTCTACAGGATCAAACACATCCACTCCAGATCAGAACGCCGGGTCCGAGGAGAACACAGGGAATGGAGAAAGTGCTTTCTTTGAAAATGAAACCGAAACAACCGAAACGGTCAACGGTTTTCAAACCATCATCACTTCAGAGATCGCAAAATACTCTGTAGGAACCAGAAATACATTGACTCTGACTTATGATCTGGAGACAGCTATTCATGATAAGCCATCTACTCGTCTGTTCAATATGAATTCGAAAGTTTATTTTGCTAACCATACCACAGATAATGAAGTAACATCTGTCGATACTACTCTCAACCTTGGGGATATCGAGCAATACGTTTATACCTCTGCCTATGATGAGAAGGCCAACACCTTTACTTTGAATGTGCAGGTTCCGGAAGCTGTTTATTCTGGTGGTGAAGACTTATTCATGATGATCGGGGCCACACCAGATGCTTCTGTTCTTGAAAGCATTCGCAGTGTAACAATCGGTGGTCAGCCAATTAGCGATGGTGTCTTTAAAACATATATCAAAGACAATCTTAAGGTGCCTGGTCTCGACAGTGTGAATCTGCCATCCAGTGTTGTGAAGACCTACCTACTGGAAATTCCCTATGCTACGCTCAACAGAAATATGAAGCTGGAAAACGATGAAATTTCCATCGTATTCAGCACAGCCCAAAACCCATCTAATGCCACTGCCTATGCGTATACGTCAACGAAAAGCTTGCTGGGCAACCAGTTCTATACAGTAACACTCAAAGATGAAGCAGCTTATAACATTACCGGTGTTTACAACGCTGCTTTAAACACCTGGACAGTTGGTGTCCAGCCTGCCGCTTCTTCTTTAGCAGATCCGGAAGCAGAAACTACGATCACAATCACTTCCAATCCAAACGTAATGACTAAGCTGGATAGTCTGGTCATCGGAACAAAAGAAGTTCTCAAAAATGTAACAGGTAATTCCTCTGATAAGACGACTCAGTCTTCTGAGGATTCTTCGACTGCATCTTCCGAAGATTCTTCTACAACTTCTTCAGAAAATTCCGCTGAACCATCTTCTTCCAATGAAACTGGTGAAGAAGCGTCAGCCACTCTGACTACAATTACCAATGGATATCAGATCAAAGTGAAAAACGCTGATCTGCAGGGTCTGAAAGACAGCGACTGGATCAAAGCTCAGTTCTCTGTAGAAAAGAACTTTGATACTTCCAAGATGGAAGTAACTGCTGAAAGCGGCACTTACAAATCCGAGACTTATGAAAAAGAAATCAAAGCAGAGGTTGGTGATACTAACCCTGCAACATTCAAAGGTTCTCATGATTACGACAGTTCCAAACAGACTTGGACGGTCAACCTGGCAATGACTGGAAAACCAGACAAACTGGATCTGACATTCACCCAGACTGAAGGTACTGCTCTTGGCAAACCAACCTCCATTACTGTGGATGGCAAAGCTGTATCTCCAACTGTCAATACGAAGATGTCTGGTTCAACGATGAGTGAATGCACCGTTGACTTCCGTAAAGAAGATCTCGATCTGATCAAGGCTGACTCTAAAGTTACCCTTGTCTTCCCGATTGATGGTTCCAAAGAACAGTCTGAACGAATCTTAATGAACGTTGATCTTGGATCCTCCAGCAAGGATTTAAGTGCGAAGTTCACAGTTAAGAAGTCGTCCACTCCTTCTTCTTCCAGCAATGTAAACACTGCAACCGAAACGAACATGAACACCATCATCATCGTCATGGTTGTTGCTCTGGCAGCCTTTGCGATCTTCGGTGTTCTGGCATTCAAAAAGAAGAAAACAAAATAAACAGGCCATAAGTCGCAAATTTGACTAGCCGGTTTTCAAAAGCTGGATCTCAGGCAGATCCGGCTTTTTGTTTGCCAATGTGTTTAAAAATATGGGATATGTCAGCTATTGTCGATTTTGGCATTGAAAGTCTTGCCTAGTTATCCTGAAAGTTAACCCGTAAAAAAGCCTCAAGTCCGAATGCAACATCTGCATTAGACTTGAGGCTTTTTGTTAATAACATATAGATTCAAGAATGGATTGAGATCTGGTTTGATCGGCCTGATCAATCAAATCTCAAATTCAGAGGCCCAACGGCGCCAGTCAGGCATTGCCTTATCCATATATTCTTCATGAAGTTTCTGGTTTCCAAGGTCAATCAGCCGACACAAGGCGCTGGCTGCGCAATATTCAACACATCCTTCAGGGAACTGGGACAGAGTCGGGTTGATGGAAATCATGCCGGTTTCCAGGTCAACCGAAGTCGGTGTTGGCAGATATTCGACCAGCTGGATTGTTGGCATCTTCTCTGGCAGTTCTTCAAAGCGGGTGAGGTAGTAATTGAGGTAACTCTCAAAGACAACCTGGGTTCGAGCTTCCAATTCCTCCGTAATGGCTTTGACCATTTCAATAATTTCTCCGCCATCTTCCGGAACTGTAATCACACATTCCTGATTTTCGAAATCGACCCGATAGTAAGGCTTATACCACTCCCCAACTTTGTAGTGCAGGGGATAAAGCTGTCCAAAAAACAGGACACCATCAGAATCATCCATCGTTTTGAGCACCCACATGCTCAGCAGGCGGTCGTTGGCAATTCTGGCCTGCTCATAAACCGCTTCAATCTGAGGCCGTAAAGTTTCAACGGCCTGGTCAGTCTGCTCCAGATCAAAATCTTCTGGAACTGTAATATGAATGGACAGATCGGCACGCGCTTCAATGGACAAGTTCACTTCCTTAAACATGGAGCGGTGAATAAAGAGTTCAATGGGCTGACCATGGATCTTAAAGGGCTTCATATAGACTTCAGCAGCGCTCTGGTCTGTCAGAAATTCATCTTTCAAACCATGGTCATCCGCCAGATCGTCATCGAAGATATCATCTACATCTATTTCGTACTGTTCTATGTCTTTTTTAGTCATAATTTAATCAATCTTTGGTGTTTTATCACATATTGAAGGTTGTTTTCAAAACATTATTTCTGGTCTTTCAGATAATTGTTTTCTGTTCGCGGATGGCCAGTTATAATATAGACCTCAGCGTCTGACCACTGGAAACAGACCATTTAAATGGCAATGAAAACCCACAATTTTCATTGCCATCTGATCCCTTCCAGAGTGCTGAGAGCGTCCTTCCCCTCTTGGAGACGCTGACCGTGAGGCCTTGAGCAATCCAGCTGGGAACGGAGGACTCACCAGGCCCTGGTCATTGGTCGTACCTATTTTCCTGAATCCAGGCGTGTACTCTGCCCTGCTTTTCGATTGTCGCCAACAAGGCGGTTCGAAAAAGCAGTTGGCCTGCGGTTCAGGAATTTTTCATTCTGTGGCAGTCACTGGCTACACTTGGCTGGAATGGATCGATATCTGAGACAGATTTCCTGTCCCAAAGATACATAGGCGTACAGTGTACCCAAACTTATTTCAGAATTCAAAAACAATTCTCAATTTATGCAAACGATAGAATGAAACAGTCTGTATTCAGAGAATGTTAGAGCTTACAGGATAGTATTTCTTCATCAAATTTATATCTGTATTTCCTTAATCAGATTATATTCAATCTTACATCCGATTCATCTCCGAATTCCGTCTTCTTTTGAGCGTGCTTGTTCCGTTCTGTTTTCGGCTTATTTTCAGATTTCTTCTACACTGATCCTTTTTCAAATCAGAAGATATTCCCTATTGGATCCACATCTTTCAAGCCAGACCAAAAACTCTAAATCATTCCATCCTGTCAAAAACAGAATGTCCTGCAATAGGCGACTCTACATTCTCTTTTAAAAAACCCATTTTTTAAAAAACTGTTCTTTGGATTGGAACGATTCCATTCATTCCAGTCGATGCAATCCAGAAAGAATCGTATGCTTCTGCTTTCCTGGATTGGTTACAAAAGAGAGTTCTTTCAAAAAAGCCAATTCAAAAGAAGTTCAAAACAAACTCAACAGGCAACAGCTGCGAGATTCCTGGTCTGACAGATCTGGAGCGCTGGCTGGCCAAAAGCAGGCAAATCGAGTAGGTAGCATCTAAGCCCCTCTCACACCACCACGGCATGCCGATCGGCACCGGGCGGTTCGTTCTAATGCCTCATGAAACTGTGTTGAGATCTGTGTGAAGTAGTCCTCAATGGCTTGGAGGCCCTTTCTTTTCAGATGCTCGTTTTTGATATACCTATTCAAGAATGTTCTCGAGCATCGCACGTATCCCTGTCGGGCACACGCATAGGAATGGGCTTTGTCTTTGGGACATCCCAGCTTGATCAAGCCCCATTCCTTCTTTTTGATGCTCTTCCACTGCTTCCATATGATGCTTCTGATCCTGCGTCTTAGTCTCTGGTCCAGTTTTCTCATCTGGCTTTTGGAAATATACGCTGATCTGAAGTAGTTACACCATCCTTGGATGGCCTGGTTGACCTTCGTAATTCGGTCGCTCAGGGCGATGCTCCAGTTTCTCCTTGTTAGCTCGATAATTTTCTCATTAAGACTCTCCAGGGACTTCAGGTGGGCTGTTGCTATCCATTTACCCTTGTTTACCTTGAATCCAAAGC
>CAJTVE010000022.1 GCA_910579655.1 uncultured Allobaculum sp.
CCCGTCTTTAACTCGCGTTTTTTCAACCACAAATGAATTTATAGGTGGGTCTCATCCACTTACAAATTTATATTTCCCTTTTTTGTATCGGATTTTAGCACGAATTGAATGAGGACGAAAACAGGATTGAACAGTCTGGATTCAGGATAGAATGAGATGAAAACAGAAATTGACTTTTCGAAAGAAAGCGGGATGATGCAATGAATAACAGAAATTTTAATCGAAAACTAAATCGAAAACTAAATCGAAAATTAAAATGGAAACCAAAACCGTTCCAGAATCAACAGATGGGCAGCCAGCTCGCCGCATTCATGCTGACCTTATCCTTGGCCGGTTCTTTAGCAGGATGCGCCAGACCGAATTCAGACTTGTCAGCGTCGGCGTTTTCAGACACTGCCCCAAGCACAGAAACAGCTGCAGTGATCTCTTCCAGTGACGATGCAGGCAGTGAGTCAAGTTCAAAGAGTGCAGCCGACACCAGCCAGCAGGCCTCAAACCAGAGTTCGTCTTCTTCTGACTCCAACCAGACTGCAAGCAAGTCTTCATCAACAACAGCAACTACACAAACCAAATCAGATACACTCATGGAGGATCTTCTGGCGATCGACCAGAAGCAGGTGGAAGCCATTCTGGACCAGATGAGCCTGGAAGAAAAGTGTGCGCAGATGTTTATTGTTGAACCGGAAGCTTTACTGCCGGATGCATCTGCTGCTCCAAATGAAAATGGGGAAGTGACAGTGACTGACTACAGCCAGATTGCTGCTATGCAGCAGTCCATTCCTGTGGGAGGAATCATTCTCTTTGGCCGCAATCTGCAAAGTGCTGACCAGGTTCAAAACCTGCTTGCTCAGACCAATCAGGCTTCCATCAATCAACTTGGACTTCCAGCCTTACTTGGTATCGATGAAGAAGGCGGAAGCGTGGCAAGAATAGCCAGAAGCGGCATTCTGGGCCAGATCGATGAGCCAGGGGCGCAGGAGATTGCTGATACGGGAGATGCAAATCAGGCGTACCAGGAAGGAAGCGAGATTGGCAGGCATCTTCATGATCTGGGCTTTAACATGGATTTTGCACCTGTGATGGATGTGCTGACCAACCCCGATAATCCGGTAATGCAGGGCAGGACTTATGGAAATGATCCTCAGAAAGCTGCCCAATTTGCGCTGGCTTTTGGCAAAGGATTGTTAGATCAGGATGTATTGCCGGTTTACAAGCACTTTCCAGGCCATGGCGATACAGCCGAAGATTCGCATGAAGGCTATACGTACTCAAATAAAACGCTCGATGAACTGCTTTTTTGCGAGTTGATTCCATTCCAGGAGGCGGTAGATGAAAAGATGCCTTTGATTATGGCTTCTCACATTGCTTTACCCAATGTCACCAATTCTCAGCTTCCAGCCACTTTATCACCGGATATTCTGACCGGTATCCTGCGCTATCGGATGGGGTTTCAGGGACTGATCGTAACGGATTCGATGGAGATGAAGGCCATCACGAGCCGCTATTCTTCTACGGATGCGATAGGCGGGACGATCAGTGCCGGAACAGATCTGATTTTGATGCCGGAAAACTTCCAGAGTAACTATTGGACTTTGGTGGATAAAGTCAAAAGCGGCCAGATCAGCGAAGATCGGATTGATGAATCGGTTCGCAGAATTATTCGCGTAAAACTTGCTCTGGCCAAAAGTCAGAACCAGCTCTCGACAGAATTCGATCAGTAATTCACAATGGAAGCAAAGATAAGCTTTGTCATTTGTTCATTGAGCAGATGAATGGATGGATAAACAGAAAGGAGAGAAGGAATGGATCGAACACAGAAACTGCTGCTTTTAGGAGCTGCCTTATTGGTCGTCTGGTTTGGCTTTACTTTGCATGATGACTGGGTTCATTTCAATGAATCGCTGCCGATGATTATGGCGGCAAACGATCTGCAAGATCCCGCAGAGACAAAGTGGCTGTTTTTTAATGTGGTTGTGTTCAGAGGAGCGCTCTTTCTGATTCCAGCTTTGATCCTGGCTTTTTTCGCAATTACAAGCTTTATCCGGGATTACTCGGTTCCAGGAGAACGATTTTCTTTTTTACGCAGGATCTTTCGTAAAGATCATCATAAGAAGTGATCTCTTCATTCCAATTCACATCAAAGGGATGGTTGCCGTATCAGGTTTCCATCCCTTTTGACGCTTTTCAAAAGAGAGGACAGTCAGAGATTCAGGATATTGGCTGCAAGCCAAAGAATGAAATGAAAAGCAGGACATCCAGTTTGGATCTCCTGCAATTCAGAAGTGAGTAGTTCATAAGCAGATCAAAGAAAGAAGGGAAGAACTTAAGGTTGGTCATTAAAAACAGGGACTATTGCAATCGTCCAGCCATCCTCAGTGATGGGCTCAGCTAAAAGATTCTCTATCTGGGTTGTTTTTGAAAAGACGCATTTGCCATCCTTTGTATAGGCGTCAATCGTAACGTCACCAGTTTGATTCGTAACTGCACAAGTGAATAATTCTCCCTGTCTGATTGGGATATCCCCTGTATATACACAATTATTCTCGCCAGGCGGGTAATGCACTTCGAGGCGGACGATATCGTCTCGGCCAATTTTGATCTGGAGACGGTTCATCAGCTCGACGCGATCAAAACTTCTAATACTCTTCTGGTCAGCCTTGTTGTTTATGAAGGTAAGGGTCTGAAGATTGGCAATAGATCGGAAGGCAAACAGCGCACAATCGGACAGTATAATTGGTTCCATACTAGGTGAATTTGGCTGATTGAAGGAGATCGTCATCCCATACGGTTCTTTTTCGGTCTGTAAAGAGGTGGATTCAATGGTCCAGTCAGGTGGATAGGGAAGAGCGCCTTCTACCTTGCCAACCGCGGAAGGATCTCCAACGTAGGCAGTTTTTACAGAATTGATCACCTCATTTTCTTCGACCATCGAAGCCCCTTCTATATTCAGGCTGACAGCCCTGGATTGATCGTTTGTCTGGTCTTTCTTCTTTGAAGAATCACGCAAAATCCAGAGCCTGAAGTCGTCCGTGACATTCGAAAGTGTTACGGAATCATCACCAGTCAATTCAAGAGGATCTCCAATCAGCTGATGCCGGTTGAGTGAGACAGCCTGAATTTTGAAAGTTGAATCCGTTTGATCGGCCTTGAGGATTACCTCATTCTGGACCGGATGGAAAACCGGAGAGGAATACCATATATCCGATTCATTGATATTCATGGAAAGATAAGCAGAAGCTTTTTCGGCCGGAGTTCCAAGACATCCCGTCAAAACAACAGCCATTGCGCATGCCGCTGCAAGAGCTGTTTTTGAATGGGCAGGTGGAGTATGAATCAGGCGGATTCTCTCTTTAATACTCAAAGCGCCAAAACAGGGAACCAGAAGCAGCTGACGTTTTCTGCCAGGCAGTGTGCATTGCAGCAAAGCGCTGGCATAATCGGCTTTGGCTGCGCCATCCATATCGGCTACAGCCTGTTCATCACAGGCTTTTTCGATTTCCTTGTTCAGAGTGGTATAGGCAAACCAAAGAATGGGATTGAACCAGTAAACGGCGAGCAATACAAAAGCCAAGGCTTTCCAGAGAGGATCCAGACGCGCAATATGGGTCGTTTCATGCGTTTCAATACTAGGCAGCAGGTTTGAATCCATGGTGGTCGGAACAAAGATCTTCCAATGCCAGAGTCCCCAGACAAAAGGTTCCTGGATCTGATCTGACTTCCAGATTCGATCGGTGAGTGGCAGGGCAGCAGCCAGCTTGTATTGGATCCGTAAAAGACGAAACAGGCCATAGCCCAAAATTAAAAAGATTCCTGCAATCCAGATTCCACTCAGAGCCGAAAGCAATGGCTGGCTTCTTTGAATCAGCGCAGACCAAAAGGCCAGCTGCAAAGAAGAGGATTTGGTCTGATCTGCTGGTTTCGTCAAGCTTGAATTTTGGTCTGGATTGATTTCATTGTGAGCAGACAGATCTACTTTCGCTGCCTGATCCAATTGGATGGTTTTAAAGAGCGCGCTATCAGAAGCATAATTCTGGTCATATTGTTCTTGCGTGGAATCTGAGTTCCGGTTTGTTTGGCCAATTGAATCCGGAAGCGTAAAGGGCAGAGTAAACGACCAGGATAAAGGCAGAACCAGCCGCAGGGCCAGAAGACCATAGAGCAGGATTTTCAGCCTGGTGGACGTTTTAGAGAAGGTTTTGTCAAAAAGCAGAATGGCTCCAAACATCACGCTTGCGACTAAAGAGACAATCACGATGTCGATAAAAAGATCGGTCATTTTGGATTCTCCTTTCGGATCTCATCAATCATTTTCTGCAGCTCATCAACATCTTCTTCTGTCAGATGAACCTTGCGGGTGAAGGCGGCCAGAAAAGAAGGGACTGAATTGGAGAATTTCTTTTCGATCATGTTTTCGATTTCTTCTTCCTGGGCCTGCTGCCGACTGATCAGAGCATGAACCTGCCTGTTTTCAACCTGGACAATTCCTTTTTCAGCCAGGCGTTTAATGACAGTATAGGTTGTTGTCCGTTTCCAGCCGAGTTTCTCCAGGCAGGCAGCCGCTAACTCTGGCTGAAGGCAGGGTTCCAGCTCCCACAGAATCTGCAGAAACTGGTATTCGCTTTCGTTAATCCGGATCCGTTCCATCAGCTTCTCCTTTGTGTCTACAATAGTAGACTTTCTATTTATATTCTACATTTGTAGACAAAAAACACAATGACTTCTTGCTTATGAATTCTTCTGATTTGAGAAGACAGACTCTGCAAACTGGAAAAAAGTGTCAGGAAGATGGAAGTGTGCAGACAGTAAAGGGCAGTAAAGGGATGAAAAGACAGGCAAAGAAAAAGCAGCAGGCATTCCTGCTGCAAATCTTGAAGAAGAATGGACATAAAGCACCTTGAGGAAGGGAAGAATCTGACTAACAGATTCCAGACGAGATTGAGCTCTGTCAATCAGATTCAAGTAATCGATACGTGACCATCGTCGGTTTGTCTGTCCAGGGGTCTTTTTCGATGTAGGCATCCAGATTGAAGACAGTTCTTAGCATCTCAGTAGTCATGATCTCTTCTACATTTCCTTCATAGCGAATCTGGCCATCTTTCATGGCGACCAGATAGTCGGAAAAGCGGGCTGCCAGGTTGAGATCGTGAATGACCAATGCAATGGTTTTATGCTGCTGATGATTCAGCTTTTCAAGCAGCTGAAGAATTTCCAACTGATGGGCCATATCCAGATAGGTGGTTGGCTCATCCAGCAAAATGATCGGGGTATCCTGAGCTAAAGCCATCGCAATCCAGGCTCGCTGACGCTGACCACCAGAAAGCTGATCGACAGCCCGATTCGCCAGAGTATCCACACGAGTTTCCTTCATCGCCCAGTCGATGATTTTGCGATCTTCTTCGTTTAAGGCTCCAAAGCCTTTCTGGTACGGATACCGGCCAAAGCTCACCAGCTCACGGACAGTGAGTCCTGCCGGGGCCTGTGGGCCTTGCGGAAGCAGTGCCAGTTTGCGGGCGATTTCTTTGGTGGGCAGATCTTTCATGTTCTGACCTTCCAGAAGTACTTCTCCAGACTGAACCGGAAGAATCCTGGCCAGCCCTTTGAGCAGCGTGGATTTGCCGCAGCCATTGGGGCCAATGATGCTGGTGATTTTTCCTTTCGGAATTCGAACATTCATCTCTGGGATGATCGTCTTGCCAGAGTATCCCAGTTTCAGATGCAGTCCTTCCATGGCGGGTTCTGTGGTCTTGGAAGAATTGAAGGAATCAAAGGAATTGGTCTTGTTTTCTGTCATCGAGTCACTCCTTTACAAGCAGATACAAAAAGTATGGAGCACCAATTACGGCTGCCGTAATGCCAACTGGCATTTCATATGGTAAAAACCAGGTACGGGAAATAATATCGGCCCACACCAGTAAAACCCCGCCAGTCAGCGCGCTGACTGGAAGCAGATGGATATAGTTTGGACCAGCCAGCTTTCGCGAAAGATGCGGCGCAACCAGTCCGATAAAGCTCAGCCCGCCGCCGATGCTGCAGCAAAAGGCACTCAAAGCGACCGCACTGATCAGCAGAATCCGGGATTCTTTATTCACATCAATGCCGATGCCAACTGCCGTATCATGGCCAAGCATCAGACCGTTGAGGGTTCGAGAACGGGAGTAGACAAGCCAGCCCAGGATCGAGATCCCGATCAACAGCAGAATGATATTGGGCCAGTCAGCCCCCCAGATATTGCCTGCAATCCAGTTCTGGACAAACGCATACTGGGAATCCGGCATTTGGAGCATCAAAATCGTGGTCAGAGAACTGATGGCAAGCGAAATGGCTACACCCATCAAAAGCATGCGCTTCGGATGAACCTTGCCATGCCAGTACGACAGCCGGTATTCAATCCAGAACGTCAAAGCTGAGCCGATGAAAGCCAGAATTGGCATCATCAGCGAATAGCTCAAGGAAGAGCTGATCTGGCCGCCCTCGAAAAAGACAATAAACACAGCAATCGCAAGTCCGGCTCCGGCATTAATGCCCAGAATGCCTGGCTCAGCCATGTCATTGCGGGTTACGCCCTGTAATACAGCTCCGGAAAGAGACAGTCCGATGCCGACCAGAATGCTGCCCAGAACTCTGGGCAGGCGCAGGTTGAGCAGAATCGGATTTCCAGAAAACAGTTCAAGAATTGGAATCTGAGCATATCCTGCGTTGAGATCAATCAATAAACCAACGACCAGCAAAAGAGACAGCACACTGATCAGCAGGACATCTTTTCTACGCATCTTCTGCCTCCTCCTTGCGGCATATGGCAATAAAAACTGGGACGCCGACAATCGCAAAAATAAAGCCGACCGGCGTTTCACTTGGCGCATTGATCGTCCGGGAAATCAGGTCGGCTGCAAGCATCAGTGCACTGCCAAGAACCATTGAGCAGGGGATCACCGCTTCATAGCGGCTGCCCACAAACCGGCGGACCAGATGGGGAACCAGCAGACCAACAAATCCCACCGGTCCGGCCAGGGCCACGCTGGTTCCCGAAAGCAAAAGCACGATCAACAGACACATCAGTTTCGAACGGTTGAGATCAATTCCCAGTCCCTGAGCCGCTTCATCTCCCAGTGAAAGAATGGAAACCTGTCTGGAAAGCAGAATGCCGGCAACGATCGCAGCCAGCAGAATCGGGGCTGCAATTTGAAGCTGATCCATCCGGATACCGGCAGTTCCTCCGGCCGTCCAGAAGGTTAATGATTGTCCAGTATTGGTCAGAATGGAAATTCCCTGGGTGAGTGCCGTTAAAAGCATGCTCACGGCAAGCCCGGCCAGAACCAGTCTTGCGGCATCCAGCTTGCGCCGTTTGAGCAGCAGCAGTCCGAAGACCAGAAAAATTGCCATCGTAGCCCCCAGAAAGGAAGCCAGAATTGTAAAGCCAAAACTGACATTGCTTAAAAACGCCAGACACATCGCCAGCCCGAATGAAGCCCCGGCGTTGATGCCTAGAATTCCGGAATCCGCCAGAGGATTACGGGTCATCCCCTGCATCATCGCCCCGGCTCCGGCCAGCCCTGCACCGACAAGAATGTCACCGATTGTTCGCGGCAGCCGCAGTTCCAGAATGGCAATCTGCTGGTGGTCCGTCATATCGCCCAGAAAGAAGGCACTCAGAACTTTCTGCCAGGAAATCTGTGTGCTTCCCAGGAATATAGAAAGAATCGCAGTGAAAATCACTGCGATCATTGCGGCCACCAGAAAGAAGATTGTTTTCTTCGTACTGGTCTTCATCATTTAGTTCTCCTTGAATTTCTCAAAGAATTCGATGAACATGTCTGCCTGCTTATTTAAGGTGATTGGATCGCGATGCATGAAGGCAACCTGTTCATAAGGAAGAGTGCGGCCTTCGTTAACGGCGGGCAGCGCATTCCACATATTGGAGGAAGTTACGAAAGCCGGGTCCGTCCCATCCAGGACACCATATAAAATGAAATCGCCGGCATATTCTGGTAAAGCTTCCAGCGAGATGACTTTGTAGGTTTCATCGCCATCGACCATTGTGGACTGAATGGCTTCTGGCGCTTTCAGATCCCACATGTCATACAGGATCGATCCGCCGCGGGCAAAGTGGCTGCCCATGGTATAGATTTCCTGCGGCCACATTTCCAGAATGGAAACGGTCCGGCCGTTGACGATGGACTGAATTTCGTCTTTCTTGGATTCAACTTTTTCATTGAACGCAGCGATGTACTCGTCTGCTTCTTTGGATTTGCCAACCAGGTCAGCAATATATTGGAAAGTCTCTTCATCGGAACGTTTCCCATCCTGGATGTAAACCGTAGGGGCGATTTTGGAATACTTGTCGTAATCCGCTTCCGTGATGGTGACGATCAGATCCGGCTTGGCAGCGGTGATCTGTTCGAGAGACGTTTCAGCCGAAGTGATGTTCATCGGCTCAATGCCTTCAGTCATCCCCTCTAAATAAGGATTGTTGAGGGCGTAAGGGGAGGCGATAACTGGTTTTACATCGACAGCGAGAAATTCGCCTAAATAATAGTCACTGACGATTTTTTCAGGATTAACTGGGATTTCTACTTCGCCTTTATCGGTTTCAACCGTCCGCGTTTCGGAGCTGGTTGAAGGATCAGAAGACTGACAACCGATCAGAAAAAGAGCCATAGCCAATCCGGTAAACAGGACAGCCGCTTTAGCCATCCAGCTGGTCTGTTTCAGAGTATGCGTCATGATTCACTGTTCCTTTCTCTATGCATGAACGAAGTTAGCTTAAACTAACTAAATGCCATGTGTCATTTACTTCACCTGCATTTTGCGCCATATAACTCAAAAACAGGGTCTGATTTGCACAAGTAAGTGGTTCCAGACTTTTGCTGAAAAATTGATTTTTCGAAATAGATTTTCTGACTGGACATTCTGGATTGAATCTGAGCAGCCAGCCTGCCGCTTGCCGAGTCATCATTACAGATGGCAGACCAATCAGAAGAAAACCTCTGATCCATTTCTGAACCAGAGGAAGTGAGAATTAAAAGTTATCATGAAAAGCAAAGAAGAATCTGCATTCCATTCACGAAAAAGGGAATAGAACGGATTTTAACAGAAAGGCAATCCCGCTCTTTGTCTTAGAAATTATAGGGAGTAAAAATTGAAGTAATGAGAATCAACCCAGGATCAATACCGAACATACTTTTAGCTCTGTTGAACTTTTTATTGGTTTTCAGCCGGATGCTCAGTGTTCTGTGTTGAGGCTTTTACAGCGTTCTGACTGGAAATGGCAGCAACTCTGTTTTCGTTGGTATAGGCATGAGCCTGAACAACTGGAGCCGATGGCGTTACTACGGAGCTGCTAACAACAGCAGCGATGGAAAGGCAGGCTGCCAAAGCGATGAGTTTTGTCAGGTTTGTATTATTCTTGGAAAAAGGATGGCGTGTCATGATATATCCCCCAAAAAGATCGTTATCTTTCTGTATAGACTGAAAGAAGAAATAAAGAATAGTCCTGATCTGAGAACTTCTTTATAACTTCTTAATTCTATCTTTATTTTATCCTTGTTCTGAATTTGTATCCAGATTTTACTCGGTATTTTTAACTGTGATTAGACAACAAATTCGATAAATCGTATATTTGATTTATAATTCTATATAAATTACTTATATAAATTACAAACATTAAAATCAAACGAGCAAAAAATCCGAACGGAATTTATCTTAAAAAGATGCTTACATCATCCGATATAAATATGAAGAAGAGACTGCATTTCAAGAAAGGAGAAGGAAAAACCGGTTCTTGTAAACCTTATAATTTTATGAAATCTTAATTCGAATAACGAAGCGACAGATGTAAACAATGGCATAAAAAACCGGCGAACCGTAAGGTCAGAGCCAGAAAGAAGTTCAGAAAGACTGAGAAGAGGGATTGTTGATGAGATCCGGATAGAGTTCGTCAGCCGAAATTTTAAGCTCGTCAATCATGATGTGCATCAGTTTGATGACATTCGGGCGATCAAGCCGGATGGATTGTGAACATTTCTCGGGATTTTTACGACCTGCCGATCCATAGGTATCGATCTGAAACCAGTGCGTCGGCCCTTGCTGAAACACGAAATACTCTGCATTTACACTTTGCTGAGGGATGAATCGCTCCTTGGATCCCTTTTTCAGGTTTGAAATTTCGATCTTTGCCATAAGCTTCTCCTTTTCGCAATTCCAGGATAGCATCACCAGGCGTTCAATACAGCTGCCTTTTTTTAAAATGGCCAGGTAAATTTTGGAAAAGGAAGCAAAGACATCCCACTTTTTGGATTCAATCTGGTTTCTGGCAGGATTTCTTTGCCAGAGAATTCTGTAGTCGGACTGACAGGATGCTAAAATGAAAGACAAATGGAGAACGAACTATGTCCAATACATGCAAAGAAGAATATCAGCATCAGCTCGAACGTGCGAACAAAGAAATTGCCGCTTTGAAAAAAGCAAAAACCGGCTGGATGGTTGCTGCAATCATTCTTCTGATTCTGTTTGCGATTACGCTGGCTTTAAAGTCGGCCTAGGACTGGAGACAGTCCTTTTTTTGCTGTCTGCTTTTTGGAATAAAACCGCAGAAAAGCGGACAAGAGAAGGGGAAATAAATCCTGAAAGGCACTGAAAAATTGAAAACAAATGTAACCCTGATTAAGATTGGATCAATGTGAGGAAAATTGATATGAAAATTCAAATGAAGACCCCATTGGTTGAAATGGATGGGGATGAAATGACCCGCGTTCTGTGGCAGCAGATCAAGGAAATCCTTCTGGAACCTTATGTAGATCTTTACACAGAATATTATGATTTGTCCTTACCCATCCGGGAAGAGACAAAAGATCAGGTGACGGTTGACGCGGCTAATGCCAATAAAAAATATGGAGTTGCCGTAAAATGTGCGACTATTACACCAAATGCGCAGCGCCTAGAAGAATACAATCTGTCTCAGATGTGGAAATCCCCGAACGGAACCATTCGTGCGATCCTGGATGGAACGGTGTTTAGAACTCCGATTATGGTCAATGGAATCGTTCCGGCTGTCCGCACATGGCAAAAGCCAATTACGATTGCCCGTCATGCGTTTGGCGATGTCTATAAAGCAAGCGAAATCCGCGTGCCAGAGGCTGGAGTGGCCAGACTGGTTTTTGAAGGCGAAGATGGCCAGGTAATCAGTGAAGAAATCGCTGCCTTTGAAGGTCCCGGCGTTTTACAGGGCCAGTTCAATAAAGACAAGTCCATTGAGTCGTTTGCGCGCAGCTGTTTTGAATATGCACTGTCCAAAAATGAAGACTTATGGTTCTCCACGAAGGATACCATTTCCAAAAAGTACGATCACCGTTTTAAAGATATCTTTCAGGAGGTCTATGACAATGAATATAAAGAAAAATTCGAGGCCAGGAATCTGGAATATTTCTATACTCTGATCGATGATGCGGTTGCCCGCGTAATCCGCTCCAAAGGCGGCTTTATCTGGGCTTTGAAAAACTACGATGGGGATGTCATGTCAGATATGGTTTCCACCGCTTTCGGTTCTCTAGCCATGATGACTTCTGTTCTGGTTTCTCCAGAAGGAAACTACGAATATGAGGCAGCCCATGGAACGGTAACCCGCCATTACTACAAATATCTCAAAGGTGAAGAAACCTCGACCAACCCGGTTGCGACCATCTTTGCCTGGAGCGGTGCTTTGAGAAAACGCGGTGAACTTGATGATCTTCCTGATTTAGTGGCTTTTGCTGATCATCTGGAAGAAGCAACCCTCGAAACCATCGAAGCCGGTGAAATGACAGGTGATTTAGTGGGTCTTTGGACAAGAGAAGACATTCCTGCCGTCAAGCTCAACTCCACGAACTTTCTGAAAGCCATTGCCAGCCGCCTGGATGCCAAACAGAACGCCTAAGCGATTTTGAACGCTCATTTTTACATGCAAAAAGTCTTCTGCTTTTTGGATCTGGAATTAAATCCAGTCCAGATTGGCAGAAGACTTTTTTTGGTTTCAAGAATTCAGAGAATTGGAACGATCATGACCTGGCTGAAAACGCCAACTGGGCAAAAACCAGATCCAGTCAAGAATCAGATCCAGTCAAGAATCAGGCTTCAGTAATCGAAACTTCTTCTTCATCTGGCTGTGGGAAGCGGACTTTGCTGTGGATGGCTTTGGCCTGTGTCTGCATGGTATTTATCATCTGCGCGCCCAGAATCTGTTTGAGAACCATGTAAAGCAGCACATAGACCAGAATCGGGATGATGACGGAAGTGATCAGCAAAGTTGCAATACTGTTGATCAGATTGCTGATGAGGTTTTTTGCCTCTTCAATGACATTGGCAATGCCAGAGGTGATTCCGCCAATCCAGGATTTCGTGCCATCGACCAGCTTTTCCCAGAGATTCTTGTCTTTTTCCTGTTCTTCCAGCGTATTCTCGGCTAGTTTGCTGACTGCTTCGCCCTGTTCAATGGTCTGGGCAACTGGATCTTGAATGGTCTTTTCCATCCATTTAGACAGCTCTACGCTTCCGGGAACCACAGTAAGAACGACGATTCCGATGATTGCAGCTTTTGCGGCAATTCTTTTTGACAAGAGGCTGGCCTCTGGTCTCCAGGCATGCCAGGCGAAAATCAGACACGCGGTTGGCAGCAGAAAATAAAACGAAAGATAGACGCTGCCGGATAAAAGAATTTTCTCCATTAGAATCCCGACCATTACAACAAACAGGTACCCGCTCATTTTCATCAGCATATCTGCAATCGGAGTCCCTGTATCGCCCGGAAGCAGACTGATCGCATTGGCTCCTCCGGCACAAAGCCCGCTGAGCGTCAGAACCTGCATCTGTTTTTCGTTGAGATAGCTTGTGGTTGGTGCCAGCATTTCTGGATGACTGCTCAGATACCAGCCAGTCACCAAAGATATAATCGCCAGGATGAACAGACCAACTGTCCTTTTGTTTTTCGATAATTTGTTTTCCAAAATGAAGCTCCCTTCTTTTCTTGCTCTTTGCTTACCATGCGTCTGATGATGTGAAATTGTCAATGAATTACAGAAAAATATCGTAAACTCAATGAATAACTGGCAATACTACAAAAAAATCCATCCGTAACAAGAACGGATGGAGGGCAGTCAGAATCCAGTCAGAATGCAGCCGGAAATGGATATTGCTGTGGCTGAAAAATGAAAAGAAGAATCAGCAAATCGTTTTCGCAAATTCCTTTAAAGCATTGAATCCTTCCTCATGATAGGGGAGGGCTTTTTCTTTATGGTTGATCTGCCAGACATATTTGCGGCCGGAATTCAGCGTAAGGGTGACCGTGCTGGAAAACATTGAGAGGCCATTGGCGGGACGGATCCTGACGGACTGGATCTGGTCGCGGTCAATTCGAATGGGCTCCGCGGGTGAAAACTCAGAGCGGCTTGCTGTCCGCAATGCGTTCTGGCGCCCCTTTTTTAAAGGCTTGAGATGTAAAGCATCCTGTTCAACCAGAACCAGATAGCCGCCATACGCCTGATCGACATCCTGGGTCATCGCAGTGCCCACGCCGCCTAAAACCATAGCGCTAGTCGGGAAAGTCGAGTAAACAATCAACGCGGGCAGCAAATCGCTCCGGTTGAAAATAGCATTCACTTTCATAGAGGTGTTGAAATCTTCAATCATGAAATAAACCTGCTTTCAATTAGGTTAAGTATAGCAGTTCAAGAGGATGGAACAACTTCAGATTTTTAACCAGGAAACCTGCATCAACGAATGGATCTGTTTCTGACTGAGTTCATACAAGTTGATAGGCAGAAAATATCTTGTCGACAGAAAATCATTGATCGCACATTTGGTGCTGCAGTTCACAAAGCGCAAGGATAGCTATAGTGAAAAAGGTCAAGGTCGCGTCTGACCTTCAGTTTTTCAAACAGCGCAGCAGCCACGAAGAATCCGATCAATTTGACGGGAGATTTTGTCTGGATCAGTTCGTCTTTGGATTGTCGTTCGTTTTTGCGCTTATCATTCATCGTCTTAACCGCCGCTTCATAAAAAGAGATAGGATCGTCAATGCCAAGGGATTGAAGAGAGTTGACATAGCCCAAAGTCCTGATGTGACAGGATCGAGGCTGTTTCTTTTCGACATCTCGATAGGAATTGTAGATCTGAAGATAAATTCCTTTTGGGCGTTTCGTTTTTCGCAGATAATAAGCCATTCATTTCCTCCTGATAAACGCAAAATTAGACAAGACAGTGCTTGATTCAAAGTGGTTTTCTGGATTTAACTATAAGGCAAACTGCGCTTTCTTTCGAATGCGATTGGAATGAAAAATAAAAAAATCCGTCTTGCTAAAGACGGATTTTGAAGAGGATTAGACTGGATTGCGACTGAATGAACAGAGGTTTAAAGTCCGATCCAGACCAATTGATTTCTTACAGGATCACCCGCCAGTCAGAGGGCTGGAGAGCTTGTTCCTGGGCTTTTTTTACTGCATCAAAATCAATAGTGCGGCGTTGGCCAACATAAATATTGGCAGGACGGATCAGCTTGCGGTTGGATTGTCTGTTTTCAAGGTGATGAGCAATCCATCCAGCACAGCGGCTGATCGCAAACAAGGGGGTGTAGAGAGCCTGGTCAATGCCTAACAGGTGATAGGCAAAACCGGAATAGTAGTCAACGTTGGCGCAGACGGTATTGCCTTTAACCTTTTTCATCGTGCGGCAGGCGGCTTTTTCAAAGCGCTCCATCAGATCGAAGGTGGCTTCTTCGCCTTTTTCTTGAGCCAGAATCCGGACTTCTTCCTTGATCAGCTGACAGCGCGGATCACTGCGGGTATAGATCGCATGGCCGATGCCATAGATCAGACCGGAGCCATCGCCGGCTTCTTTGCGCAGAATTTTCTCGCATAGTTCGTTCATTTCTTCATCTGTGGATTCGGCATTGAGTGTTTTGAGCAGCATCTGGGTCTGACTGCCAACCTTTCCGGCTGCCCCGCCATGTTTGGGTCCTTTTAAAGAACCGATCGCAGCGGAAATGCAGGAATAAATATCCGTTCCGGTTGACGAAATCACGACGTCCGCAAAAGTCGAGTTGTTTCCGCCGCCGTGATCCGCATGAACCATCATCAGAACATCAAGCACGCGCGCTTCCTGTTTGGAATAGGGCTGATGGTCTCTGGCCATCCACAGAACATTTTCCGCAAAACCACCATGCGGCAGGGGATACGAAGAGATCTTCTTTTTGGAATACACCGAAAAGACAAACAAGGGCAGAGAAGACAGGATGCAAAGACCTTTCATCATTCGATCTTCCAGACTGTCAGTTTCCGGATTCAGGTCCTGGCCAAACAGTTTAAGCACTTCAATCTGCATGGCATTGAGCAGATTTTTCGTCCGGTAATTTTCAAAAACCAGCGAATTGGAAAAGTTATGTTTGAGAACGAACTGGAATTCAGCCAGTTCGGACGGGGTAGGCAGATTTCCAAAAATCAGCAGAAAGGCAGCTGTCTCATAGCCCTGAATTTTATTGGTGGATTTTTCCAGCTTTACCAGATCATTGAGGCTGTAGCCGCGGTAAATCAGCTCGCCATCGATTGGTCGTTTGTGGTTGTTGACCATTTCATATCCGATCACATCACAGATTCTGGTCAGTCCTACTTTGACACCAGTGCCGTTTTCGTTACGAAGACCTTGTTTCACATGGTACTTCGAATACAGCTCTGGCGCGATTGCGTTATCTGGTTCATTGGCCAGATATGTTTCTTTCAATCTTCCACTCATTCAAAAGACTCCTTTTGTCAGATTTTTGACAATATAGCACAGACAAAGCGGAAAATGGATGGTGAAAAACGTGTCCGGCTGTTTTCTGAAAGTTTTTGCATCTGTTTTCGAATAATTTGCGCTATCATGGGAAAAAACTAGAAAGGAAACTCTATGCCAAAAAATCTGACACAGAAAATTCTGGATGCCCATATCCAGAGTGGAGATAAAATTCCATCCAGCCCGGTTGATGTAAAAATTGACCAGACGCTGACCCAGGACGCAACAGGAACCATGGCCTACATTCAGCTTGAAGCCATGGGGGTTGATCAGGTTAAAACGGAACTTTCCGTATCCTACGTTGACCACAACACGCTGCAGTCCGGTTTTATGAACGCGGATGACCATGCTTACCTGCAGTCGGTTGCCGCCAAACATGGGGTGCTGTTTTCAAGGCCTGGCAACGGCATCTGCCATCAGGTTCATCTTGAACGTTTTGCAAAACCCGGTAAGACACTGATCGGTTCCGACTCCCATACGCCAACGGCCGGAGCTCTGGCTTCCATTGCCATGGGAGCGGGAGGTCTGGACGTTGCCAAAGCCATGGCCGGTCTGCCTTACACGATTCCCTATCCAAAAGTTGTTGAAGTCCGTCTGGAAGGAAAACTTCCGCATGGGGTTTCCAGCAAGGACATTATTCTTGAACTGTTAAAACGCCGTTCTGTTAAAGGCGGAGTCGGCAAGATTTTTGAATATACTGGTGAAGGCCTGAAAGATTTGAGTGTTTACCAGCGGGCAACCATCACCAACATGGGGGCTGAACTGGGGGCAACCACTTCGATTTTCCCTTCGGATGAAAGAACGCTTGAATTCTTAACCAAACAGAACCGTGCCCAGGACTGGAAAGAACTCAAAGCCGATCCGGATGCCACATATGATGAACTGGAAGTGATCGATCTTTCTACACTCGAACCGGCAGCAGCCTGCCCCAATTCACCCGATGCAGTCAAAGCGATTGATGAACTCAAAGGCCAGAAAGTCGATCAGGTAGCCATCGGCTCGTGCACAAATTCCGGTTTTGAAGACATGATGAAAGCCGCTGCGATTCTGAAAGGCAAAACCATCGCGCCCAATGTCTCGCTGGTGGTTTCGCCAGGAAGCCGTCAGGTGCTGATCAAACTGATGGAAAATGGCGCTTTGCAGACCTTTGTGAAAGCCGGAGCCAGAATTCTGGAATGCACCTGCGGCCCCTGCATTGGAATGGGTCAGTCCCCAAAGAGCGAAGGTGTTTCGCTGCGCACTTTTAACCGCAACTTCTATGGCCGCTCGGGTACCAATTCAGCTGGTGTCTACCTGGTTTCCCCAGAAGTTGCTGCCGCCAGTGCCATCGCGGGTGTCTTTGCGGATCCAAGAGAACTCGACTATCAGGACTCTGATTTTGAGCAGATCGATTATGTCGATGATTCGATGATCCTGTATCCATCCAAAAATCCGGAAGAAGTCGAAATTATTCGTGGGCCCAACATCAAACCGCTGCCGCTCAATGACAAGCTGCCAGATTCGTTTGACAAGAAAGTGGTCATCAAACTGGGTGACAACATCACCACTGACCACATTGCGCCAGCTGGTGCCGAAGTTCTTCCATATCGCTCGAACATTGAAAAACTGTCGACATTTGTCTTCCGCAACAATAAAGAAGGCTTTGATCAAGTCTGCAGGGAAAATCATGGCGGCATCATCGTTGCCGGTGAAAACTATGGACAGGGAAGCAGCCGTGAACATGCGGCTCTAGCCCCAATGTATCTGGGCATCAAAGCCGTCATTGCCAAATCCTTTGCCCGCATTCACCTGGCGAACCTGATTAACTTTGGGATCCTGCCGCTGGTTTTTGAAAACCCGGCGGACTATGACACGATTGATGAAATGGACGAACTTGTCTTTGACCATCTTGAGGATCTGTCGGCAGAACAGCCACTGGTCATTCACAACAAGACCAAAAATCTTGACTATGCTCTGACCCCTCAGTTTGGCGTCCAGGATATTCCTGTACTCAAAGCGGGTGGAACGCTCAACTACATCCGTTCCATGCAGGACTAACCAAGCCAAAAAACAGGCTGGCAGGAAGTCAGAAATAAAAAACAATTTGAAATCAAACAGGAAAGCTGCTTCTTGACGGAAACAGCTTTCCTGTTTTTTGCATGTGGCTGTTTTTTTGTGACTGGCTGTTTTCTGCTGGGTCCTTTGCAGAACTGGAGGGGAGGCACCGAAAGGTTCGAGTGGAGCAGGGGGATAAATTGAAAGTCTGTCCTTCAACCGTATGCCATTTTTAGCTGGTCACTCTTTTCAAAAGCTGGCAGATGGACTTTTACAATGAAAGCAATCCAGACTCTGAACTTGAATCAGAGCCTGCGGCGTTAAACTTCAACAAAAAGTCACAAAGAAAGAGGACCTTTATGAATCAAGAAAATACCAAATTCATCCCATCTGACAGCCATGCCAGTCCCAGTGTGATGCAGGAGCAGAAGATGGAGATGTTTGTCCCGGCCCGAATCGGCGACAGCTATTGCGTGTCGCCCGATCCGGCTTTGCAGTTTGTCTTTGCCATGTTTGCACTGATGACCTGGCTTGGAACGATTGTTCCGCTTGAGCCGGATGCGATGTTTGTGACCGGCTTTTTACAGCTTTCCTTAGGGGTTGCCGCCTTTACGGGCAGCCGCATGAATCTGCGAAGACAAGATCCGCATGGCAATATCAACCTGATTCTGTCGGTTATTTTAGGGTTTGCGGGCGGCCTGACCCAGATTGCCAAAGCGTACGTGATGATGAAAGCGCTGGAAACGACGTTTCATTCGTGGATGTTATCGACCATTTTGCTTGTCGGCGGTCTGTATATGCTTTGCTTTCTGCCGCTTTTAAAAGAGGCCCCCGCCTATGTGTTCTGTGAACATGCCTGTGTATGCACGGGCTTTATCTGCATGGGAATTGCCGATCTTTTAAGCGTGGCTCTGTTGAAGCAGATCGGCGTGTGGTTCTTATTTGTCTTTGCCATTTTGGCTTTATATCAAGGCGTGAGTGAGATGTATGCGCTTCATGGCAAAAAGATCTGGCAAGGTCCAAAAATGCCTTTCCATTCTGCGAAAAATCGATAAGGTCAGAGTATACGTTAGAGAAATCACAAACAAAGAAACCTGAACAAACAGAAGAGAAACAGAAAAGAGGAACTATGCCCCAAAACCAAAAACACCATCTGGAAACGATGGGTTCTCAAGGAAAAAATACGTTGAATCCGAAAGCAGATTCAACTCGCAAAAAAGCGGTGTTCATCGACCTGGATGGTACGTTATGGGACCGGGAAGATGTGCCGGCTTCGGCCTGGAAGGCGATTGAAAAAGCCAGAGCCAATGGCCATCTGATCTTTGTCAACACGGGGCGGAGGCATGTGGATATTCCGCAGTTTTTATGGGACGCAAATTTTGACGGCTATTGTCTGGCGACCGGGATGCAGATGTTTAAAGGCAAAGAATTGCTTTGCCAGAGCTATATCGATCCCGAAAAAGTGAACAAAATGATCACGTATCTGAAAAGCCAGGATTCAGGCTATGGCCTGGAAGGCAATGACTGGGGATTTGATGATCCAAAATACGCATTCAGACGCATGATCTTTTTTGCCAAGGAAGACCGCAAAGATCCATCCCTTCGTTATCCGCTTTCTCATATTGAACCTGAAAACTATGACGAACTGGTCAAGATCATTTTTGACTCCGATAAACCGTATGATCTTGAACCGGTTGCCAGAGAACTTGGTTTCGATATTCTTCAGTACAAAAACCGCTTCAACCCTTCGGGTGGTGCCGGATCCTTTTTCCGGGGTGAGCTGACGGATGTTCACCATAATAAAGCAATGGCTATGGAAGAAATGCTTGAAGCGATGGGAGTTTCCGGCCAGTATGACATCGCTGCAATTGGAGATTCCGAAAATGATATTCCCATGTTAGAGGCCGCAGACTATGCGATCTGCATGGGCAATGGAACTTCGGCAACAAAAGAAAAAGCAGATTATGTAACGACCAGTCTGGATCAGAATGGCCTGTACAATGCGTTGGTGTGGCTGGGCTTATTCGAACCGGAAAAGAACACAAAAGAAAACGAACATGACTAATTTTCTGAAAAGAGTTTCAAAAGATTTGACAGAAAATACCGCACTGTCTAGAATTCTTATAAATTCAGCGGCAAAGAAGGGAACAGTAGAGTCGGGGCGTGTTCAGAGAGCTTCTGGTTGGTGCAAAGAAGCCATAAACCGATTTGAAACACATCCTGGAGCCGGATTCAGGAAATGGGATCCCGGTTGTCCTCGTTATCGGACGGACTGTTTTCAGTCGCTGAGGCAGTTTTCGTGAGGAAACTGTGAATAAAGGTGGGAACACGAAATGAACTTTCGTCCTTTTGGATGGAAGTTTTTTTATTCTCTGCCCACTGAAATCACAACCGCAATCCCTCGAAACTGTAGGAAAATCAAAGGATTCTGAACAGACAAAAAAACAGAATGCTTTTGCCTGTCCTGATTCTTTTGAAAACAAAAGAAAACCCGATCGCAAAGCCTGGCCAGAAAACAGGAGAAAGGATCCTGAAAAGATACTGGACAGTTGCGATGAATGAAAGATACAAAAAACAGAAATCCGTACCTGACTGGATCACGGATTCAGTCAGGCAGAAAGAGTGGATCAGGCACTCGGAAAGGAAACGCGATGGAACTCAGGACACCCCTTGGCAACCGGGATATCCTGGCTGGCGATATGCGCAAGCGCAAAGAGCTGGCCAGCCGGATTTCACAGGTCTTCGACCGTTTTGGTTTTGAAGAAGTCCAGACCCCGGCCCTTGAATACTATCAGACCTACAATCAGGCATTTGCCAATCTGCAGGATCGAACCATGCTCAAGCTGATTGATGAAAATCAGGACATTCTTACGCTGCGAATGGATATGACGGTCCCAATTGCACGCCTGGCCGCGACGTCTTTGCAAAACGCCCAGCTGCCGCTTCGGCTTTCATATCTCAGTGATGTCTGGAAATTTCGTAAGGCCTTTACTGGCCGTTGTGCCCAGACAACTGACTGCGGGATTGAACTGATCGGAAGCGACCAGGATGCAGAAGTCGTTGTCTGTGCGCTCGAAGCCTTAAAAGCCTGTGAGCTGCAGACCTGCCGGCTTGAATTTTCCGATGCAAGACTGCTGGAAAATGCAGCGGCTAAAGTCTTTGCAAACCCCGCGGACATCCGTACCCTGGCGGATCTGACGGACCGTAAATCCATGGTTGAACTCGGTCAGTTTCTCGACCGGTTCGATCTGCCTTTAAACGTTCGGGAGTACTTCATTCAGCTGCCCTTGTTAGATGGGGGACTGGATGTGCTGGAAAAAGCCAGACAACTGGCTTTTGATGAGGAAACAAGACAGGTTCTTGATTCCCTCAGAAAACTTGGAGAATTTTTAACTGAGCTGGGCTATGGCGACAATATCGGCTTCGATTTAGGAAAACTCCCTCACCTCAATTATTATTCCTCCCTGATTTTTGAAGCCTATGTTCCAGGCGCAAGCGGCCCCGTACTTTCGGGCGGCCGCTATGACAACCTGATGGCCTGCTTTGGCCGGGATCTTCCGGCTGTCGGCTTTGCGTTCAAAATTGGCCCGCTTGCAGACCTGTTTGAGATGGAAGACAACCGGACGCTGACGATCATCCGTTATCCGTCTTCGCTGGCCATCAGTGCCTTTGAACTGGCCAGAGCCAAAAGAATGGAAGGGTCAGTCAGACTGGTCTGTGATGAGACCATCGACGAGCTGATTCTTGAAGAGGAGGAACGACCATGAGTTTACGGATTGCCTTAACCAAGGGCAGACTGGAAGAGAAAACGCTGACCATGCTGGAAACGGCCGGCTATGGAACCGAAAAGGTGCGCAATAAGGGACGCGCTCTTGTTTTAGCGGATACCGTGCATGATCTTGATTATGTCCTTGTAAAATCCAATGACTGCATCACCTATGTCGATCATGGGGCAGCGGATCTGGGTGTGGTGGGCAAGGATACTTTGATGGAAAACGAAGAAGCCTCCAATTACTATGAAATGCTTGATCTGAAAACGGGCAAATGCTGTTTTATTGTCGCGGCTCTGCCTGAAGCCAACCTCTTTTCCAAAAAAGGCCGGATCCGCATCGGAACCAAATACCCACATGTGGCTAAAGCTTATTTTCTGTCCCGAAACATGGATGTTGAAATCATCAAGATTGATGGTTCGGTAGAACTTTCGCCACTGATCGGGCTGGTCGATGGCATCGTGGACATTATGGAAACCGGCAGCACTTTGCGTGCGAATGGTTTACAGGTGCTCGATACCGTAGCCGAAATTTCAGCCCGCGTAATTGTCAATAAAGCCAGCTGGAAACTGAAAAAAGAAGAAATTACCCAGGTCCTTTCGGATCTGAAAAAGGCGGTGGATGAGAATGCTTAAATCCTTACACAAAGAAAACCAGAAAGAACTGGCCAGCTATCTGGCGGGTCGGGCTTATGAGATTTCACCGGGAACATTGGTGACGGCTTCCAATATTATTGAAGATGTGCGCAGACGCCAGGACGAAGCACTCAAAGACTATACGGAAAAATTTGACTCGATCCGACTGAAGACTTTACGCGTACCGACAGAAGAAATCGAAGCCCAGGCAGCCAAAGTGGATCCTGCTTTTCGGGCTGCTCTGGAAGAAGCAGCAGAGAATATCCGCTATTTCCATGAAGCCCAGATCCAGCATGGATATGAGCTCCAGAAAGAAGATGGGATCTACTTAGGGCAGCGGGTTCTGCCTTTGACTTCTGTAGGAATTTATGTTCCAGGTGGAAGAGCTCTTTATCCCTCTTCGGTTTTGATGAATGCCATTCCCGCGAAGATTGCGGGGGTTAAACGGATTGTCATGGTGACTCCGCCCGCAAAAGAAGGCGGCCTGTCTCCAAAACTGGCTGCCGCAGCCCAGGTGACGGGTGTCGATGAAATCTATACCGTCGGCGGTGCCCAGGCAATTGCTGCGCTGGCTTACGGAACGGAAAGTATTGCTCCCGTTGATAAAATTGTCGGCCCTGGCAACGTGTTTGTTGCCGCCGCCAAGAAAATGGTCTTTGGCAAAGTTGATATCGATATGATTGCCGGGCCGAGTGAAATTCTTGTCATTGCGGATGGCACGGCGAATCCAAGACAGGTTGCGGCAGATCTGCTCAGTCAGGCCGAACATGATCCAATGGCTTCCTCCATTCTGGTTTCGACCAGTGCGAAACTGATTGATGCCGTCAACAAGGAACTGCGCAAGCAGACGGATGCGCTGCCGAAAAAAGAAATCATTGAACAATCTCTGGCTGCTTATGGAACGAGCGTTTTGGTGGATACCTTGGAAGAAGCCATTGAAATTTCCAACGAAATTGCTCCGGAACACCTGGAACTTCAGATCGAAAACCCAAAAGCCTATCTGCCGCTGGTCACAAACGCCGGTTCGGTATTTCTTGGGTATACCACCTGTGAAAGCATTGGCGACTACTTTGGGGGAACCAACCACGTGCTGCCAACCAGTCAGACGGCTAAGTTCTCCAGTGCTCTTTCTGTCGACGCGTTCATCAAAAAGTCATCCTATCTTTACTACACACCACAAGCCCTGGCCAAGCATGGTCACAAGATTATTCGCATGGCCCAAGAGGAAGATCTTGAAGGGCATGCCAATGCGATCCGGGTGCGCCTGGAAGATGATCCTGGTGTCTCTGGGGAGGAAGGCCAATGAGTTTATATACCGCCCACAGCCAGCAGGGCCTGTTACTCAATGCCAACGAAAACGCCAACGCCCCATGCCCGGAAGTGCTTGAGGAGTTTTATGAAGCCGTAAAAGAAGGAGCCCTCAACCGCTATCCTGAAGACAGTGCCCATCTGTTAAAACAGCGCTATGCCAGCCTGTACAACCTGGATCCCGCCGGAATTATTGTGGGAAACGGATCCGATATGACTTTACAGATCATGATCAATACCTTATGCCGCGATGGGAAAAAACTGGTGACTCTGGATCCGGATTTTGGCATGTACCACTTCTATACGGCGGCTATGCAGTCAGAAATCCTTCCCTTTACGACTGACTGGAATGGTGATTTTGATCTGGATGCTTTCATTGAAACCATCCAGACATCCAACACGGGTCTGGTGCTGTTCTCCAATCCGAACAACCCGACTGGTCATTTGTTAAGCCGGGATAAAATTCTCAGACTGGCCAAAGCCATTGATCCGATTGTTCTGGCCGTGGATGAAGCCTATATGGATTTTTCTGATCAGTCCATTCTGGGTGTCGTGCAGGATCTTGACAATGTGATCGTCACCCGCACACTGTCCAAATCGTGGGGTCTGGCCGGCATCCGAGTCGGTTTTCTGATCACCAATCCAGCTCTCGCAAACAGGCTGGCCGAGTGGAAAGTCGTTTATTCTGTTTCGACTCTGGATCAGCTGGCTGCTCTGGCGGGGCTGAATCATCCTGAACACAACGAAAACTATATTGAGCTGGTTCGCAAAGAGGCGGTGCGCATTGAAAAACGGCTGGACCAGATAGAAGGGCTGGAACATGGTCCCCTGCATGCCAATTTCTATGCTCTGACCACGGGCAGTCCTGAGCAGAACCAGAAAATCGAAGCGGCTCTTCAGGCCAGAAAGATTGCCGTCCGCACATGGCCTGATCATTCCCGTATCCGGATCACGATTGCCCTTCCTGAACACAATGACCAGGTGCTGGACGTTCTGGAAACCGTGATGCCAGCTTTCTAGTGTTCTGGAGTTCAAGTCCTGGTCTGGATTTGAAGGCTGCAAAGAGATCTTGAAGACTGCAAGGGTATGAAGAGTATCAAATACCTGTTGGATCTTATCCGAAATTGATTTGAAATCAATACTGCTTGTGAGTGTCAGAAACAGATCGTGATTTCCCCTGTCATTGCTGACGATAAGCCCGGAAAGGGAGAAACTTCCAGTCATGCTCTCTAAATAATATTCTCTAAATAATATTCTCTAAATAATATATAGAAAGAAAATGGAAGCGATTCATCGGCCAGGCTGCTCAGATTTTTCACTCGTCCAACTAGAAAAAGGATCAGAAAATGGTGAGAAAAGAGTGGGGAAATAACAGTGAAGTCCGAAAAACAAGCTGAAAAGGAAAGTCTAAACGGTCAAAAAATTGAAGAATGAATTCGAAAATTAAGGATTGTAAGATCCGAAGATCAGGAAAATAAAGAAAGGAGACCCTTATGCGTTCTGCCCAAGCAATACGGAATACCAAAGAAACGCAGATTGCCATGGAACTGAATCTTGATGGCACCGGCCAGGCCCGCATTCAGACGCCCATTGGCTTTTTCAATCATATGCTGGAGTTATTCGCCTTCCATTCCGGAATGGATCTGTTTCTGGAAGCGGATGGGGATGTAGATGTCGACGACCATCATCTGGTCGAAGATACCGGAATTTTATTGGGAACATTAGTCGGCCAGGCTCTTGGTGATAAGCGCGGCATCCGTCGATATGGAAACTGTCGGCTGCCGATGGACGAAAGCCTTGCCCAGATTGATCTGGATTTTTCCGGCCGACCGTATCTTGTCTTTGAAGGGGAATTCCATCGCGATGCAATTAAGGATTTTTCAACTGAAATGGTCGAAGAATTCCTGCGGGCGTTTGCGTTCAACGCGCGGATGACCCTGCATGTTCGTTTTATTGGGAAAAATGATCATCATCAGATCGAAGCCATTTTTAAGGGACTGGCCAGAGCAATGAAAGAGGCTGTATTTGTCGAGTCAGACAGGCTGCCTTCGACCAAAGGAGTGCTGGAATGATCGGAATTATTGATTATGGAATGGGAAATCTGCATTCAGTTGCTTCGGCTTGTGCGTATCTGGGTCTGCCGGCTTTGATTTCCTGTGATCCGGATGAACTGAAAACTTGTGACAAACTGATTCTGCCTGGTGTTGGTGCATTCGGAGATATGGAAAAAATTCTGCGCGAAAGCGGACTGGATCAATGGATTGTCAAGCAGGTCACTGAAGAACAAACACCACTTTTAGGCATCTGTCTTGGCATGCAGGCTTTGTTTGAAAAGTCTTACGAGTTTGGAGAATACGATGGCCTTGGTTTTATGGAAGGCCAGGTGATTGCCATGGAACCTGTTTGTTTCCATGAACAGAACAAAGAACAGATCCTGCCGGTGCCGCAGATTGGCTGGAACCGTCTTCATATTTCAACGGATTTCCCCCTGTATGAAGCGATTAAGGAGGATCCATATGTGTACTTTGATCATTCCTATTATGCCACCAGATGGAACCCGGCTGATCTTGCGGCGTATGCCCAATATGGACCATATGTGGTACCGGCAGTCGTGATTCATCACAATGTGATGGGCTGTCAGTTCCATCCTGAAAAATCCGGCACAACCGGTCTGAAAATCCTTGAGTGGTTTGGAAGGGAGTTTATGCGATGATCCTGCTTCCCGCAATTGATATTCTTGGCGGTCAACCTGTACGCCTGCGTCAGGGTGACTACAACCAGGCAAGCCAGGTGGCAGCTTCGGTTTTAGAAACGGCTCGCAGCTTTGAACAGGATGGAGCCGAGTTTATTCATCTGGTTGACCTGGATGGAGCCAGGGCTGGTCATCCGGTCAATGAAGAACTGATTCTTGAAATTGCAAACACGGTTTCGATTCCAATCGAAATCGGCGGCGGAATCCGTACAGAAGAACAGGCCCGACGCTACCTGGATGGCGGCGTCCACCGGATTATTTTATCCACCGCAGCCCTTGCCTGTCCGAAGCTTGTTGAAACACTTTGTAAAGCCTATCCGGGCCGGATCGCGGCTGGGCTTGACTGTAAAGACAACCGCGTAAAAGTTGCTGGCTGGCTGGAAGATGGCGGTGTCGAAATTGAAGAAGCCATCGCCCGTATGGAAAAACTGGGGGTCGCGACCATTATCATTACCGATATTTCCAAAGACGGCATGTTAACCGGTCCGGCCTTTGATCTGTACCAACGACTGGCTCCACTGACCAACTGTGATCTGATCGCTTCTGGTGGTATTGCTTCCCTTGACGATCTCAGAAAACTGAAAGCAGATGGCGCAGTCGCGGGGGCCATTACAGGCAAAGCCATTTATGCAGGCAATATTGACCTGAAAGAGGCGATTGAAGCAACCCGTGATTCAGATTCTGATCTTGAATGCTTTGCGGCAGACTTGGCTGCTCAGAAAATCGGCAAGGAGGGCAGTGCATGTTAACCAAACGAATTATTCCCTGCCTGGATGTGCGCGATGGCAAGGTCGTCAAAGGCGTTCATTTTGTTGGGATTCAGGAAGTTGGCGATCCGGTTGAACTGGCGAAAAAATACAATGACCAGCGCGCTGATGAACTTGTCTTTCTGGATATTACAGCGACCTGGCAGGGCCGCAAGACGATGGTCGATGTTGTACGCAAAGTGGCCGAACAGGTCTTTATTCCGTTAACCGTAGGCGGCGGCATTTCCTCAATTGAACAAATCCGGGATCTGCTCAGCAATGGCGCGGATAAAATTTCGCTCAACTCGGCTGCTCTCGATCATCCAGAACTGATTGAACAGGCAGCCAGAGCTTATGGCAGCTCTTGTGTGGTTCTGGCCATTGATGCCAAAAAGATGCCCGATGGCACATGGCATTGTTTTAAAGCTGGCGGGCGGATGGATACGGGGAAAGATGCCATTGAATGGGCCAAGGAGGGCACCAGACTGGGAGCAGGGGAGATTTTGCTGACGAGTATGGATGCCGATGGCACCAAGCAGGGTTTTGATCTGGAACTTTGTAAAGCCATCAAAAAGGAAGTACACGTCCCGGTCATTGCTTCGGGCGGTTGTGGAAAACTGGAAGATTTTGCTCAGGTTTTTGAAGAAGATGCAGCGGACGCGGCTTTAGCGGCTTCGCTTTTCCATTACGATGAACTAAGCGTAATGGATGTCAAAGAAGACTTAAAACGGAAAGGAATCGAAGTACGATGATTGCGGTGGATTTTGAAAAAGGCGGTGGTCTGGTTCCGGTGATTGTTCAGGATGCTGAAGATGGAACCGTGTTGATGCTTGCCTATATGAACCAGGATGCCCTCGAGAAAACCCTGGCCACTGGTCTTGCGACATTCTGGAGCCGAAGCCGCAATGCACTGTGGACCAAGGGTGAAACCTCTGGCAATTACCAGCATGTCCAGTCGATTGCGATCGACTGCGACGAGGATACGTTATTACTGAAAGTCAAAGGCGATGGCCCGGCCTGCCATACCGGCAATCGGACATGCTTTTATCGAGCATTGGAGGAAGAATAGACATGAGCGAAGAGACAAAAAATGCCCAGACACCCCAAAAAGCACCTGTGGCTCCAGCAGCCGAAAAAGAAGATGCACTGAAAGAAGTTCTGGATCAGATGGATGAGCGGGAAATGTTTAAAGTTTTGTATAACACCGTACTGGAACGACAGCTCCATCCAGAAGAAGGATCGTATACTTCCTATCTGTTTGATAAAGGTGAAGGCAAGATTCTTAAAAAAGTCGGTGAAGAATGCACCGAAGTCATCATTGCTTCTTTGAGTCAGAGTAAAGACGAACTGGTCGGTGAAATCTCCGATCTGCTTTACCATCTCATGGTCCTGATGGCGGCTAAAGGAGTTTCGCTCGAGGATGTGGAACAGGAACTGGCAAGACGCCATCAGAAAGAACATAACCTGAAAGCCGAGCGCCGCCCGATCACGCAGTATTAACTATATTCTCAAGTCAGAATGTGTATCTCTTTTTAATTCAAAATGAATACCGCCAGCCTGTCAGAGACTTCTGCAGGCTGGCGGTATATTTTTATGTGTGATCGTATTTAAAAAGAAAGCGCCTTCTGCCTATTCAGGGCGTTTTTAAATTGATAATTTTATGTGAAGTGGTTAGCTGCTGAAGCCTGAAATTTTTCCTGAAATCAAACAATTTTTTTGAAAATAATGATAGATATCGTACTGTACTAAGAAATAACATTGATGAGAATATGTGAGCACCATTTTATGGCTCAATAAATTTCCATAGACCTCTCGCCTTTTTGTCCACTTTCTTGCAAAATAGTCATCACGAACGAATTTTTGAGTTTTTAGACAATAACGATGCCGGATTAAGATTTGAACAGCGTCTCGATTTGTTTAAAAAATATCCAGGAAAAGCCGCAATTCAGAATTCTGTCAGGGGTGCGGCGTGTCTGAGAACAAACACTTTTTAGAAAGCGAGGATTCTTAAATGAATTTCAAAAATAACGTTATGATGAAAAAAGCATTTGGTGCAGCAGCTGCCGCAACAATGATTTTCTCTACAGTTGCAGCTCCAGTATTTGCCAACGAAACAGTAATCGTTGCTCAGGACAACGCTGCAAACGATTTAAATAACTCTGTAAGTTTTTCTGGAACGGCCAGATTAAATGGGATGGACAAAGTCAACACTGCTTCTTTGACTCATGAATTCCGTATTTCCGAAACTGTAGTCATGGATCTGAAAGAGTTCAAAGCTGCTCTGAAAGCTGAAATCGCAAAAGACGGCAAAAATGATCTGACACTGAGTGGTCTTGATGTAAACCTGAACCGTACAAAAGTCACAACGATTCTCACGCTGCCAGAAGGGATCAAGTTTGATGCAAAAGTGGCTCGTGAAAACAGCATCGTTGTCGCTGGATCTAACGCTGAACTTGAAAGCATTTCCTTAGTGAATGGTGCCGTAGAATGCACAATGAATTACAATGTTCAGGCTCTGCTTGAAGACGCTGCTAAAGACGAAAAAGCATCTCTCGTCACTCTGATTGATGAACTGCCAGATGCAGTTGACTTCAACATCGACCTGGCTGGTCTTACTTTTGACACCACAAAAGTAAAAGCTGGCGATAAAGTAGACTTCAACTTGTCTGCGATGTCCGACTTCGACTTCTCTGCAAAAATCAAAGATTCTACAGATGATTACATCGTAAACACAACTGTTCGTACTGAAGCAAAACTGAACGGTGTAAACGTTGAAGTCTCTGAGGCAGTCACAATGTTCCGCCTGTATAACCCTAACTCCGGTGAACATTTCTACACGGCTGACTCGAATGAAAGAGCACAGCTGATCGTAAAAGGCTGGAACAACGAAAACATCGGCTGGTATGCTCCAGAAACATCCGATAAACCCGTTTACCGTCTCTACAACGAAAATGCTGGTGACCATCACTACACCATGAACGGCGAAGAAAAAGACGCTCTGGTAAACCTGGGCTGGAAATACGAAGGCATCGGCTGGTACTCCGCTGATGAAGAAACTGGAAAACCACTGTTCCGCGCTTACAACCCAAATGCTAAAGCTGGTTCCCACAACTACACTCTCGACAAGACTGAACAGGATCACTTGGTAAGCCTTGGCTGGGAAGATGAAGGAATCGCCTGGTACGCTGTTAAGTAGTCAGACCAGTCACTGATTCTCAATTCAATCGAAATACTGTTAACAAGATCTGAAGACACTCTTCGGATCTTTTTTTTTGTTGTCTGCCAAAGAAGGAAAGTCAACGGTCAAAAGCAGCTGGGCATTCAAGGAAAAACAGGGCTTTGTCGCAGCCGGTAGGTAAGAGGACTCGCCGTTTAGCCCACTTTGGCTTTCAGATTCAGGATCGTCTGTGATCAATCATGACAAGACAATCCGGCAAAGTCTGGCTGCCACTCGTTCTTTGCCCAGGCTGCCGGTTCTTAGAAACCTGAAAGAAAATCTACAAAAAATCTTTATAAAACCTTAGATCAAATCCATCACGGATCCGATTAAAATGAAACCAGTGATGGACCCAGTGATGAAACGAGTGATGGACAAAGAGAGAGTAAAAACAGGTTTGATTGAATGCCGCAGGAAAATATAAATCATAAATTCTGCTTTTTAAGGGTATCTGAGATGACAGGAATCATTGGATCCTGAACAATGATCTCGAAAAAGACCAGAACGGTTCAGAAGACAGAATACCGAATCAAACCAAAATCGACAAAAAATCGACATTTATCCCATAAATTTGAAAATCTAGTGGCCATATCTATTTAAAAAAGGATATAAACAAATCATATAGATCGATAGAAAAACACAAATAGGGATGGAATTCTGTCGCATGAATCTTCTTGGGACGATGGAAAGTGTCCGGATCGATCTGGCCATTTTGCAGCTTTGGGCAGACGCTTTTATCCAGAATCATTTCGAAAAAGCAAAGCAGTCCTGGGCAGTGCGGTGCAGACAGAGAGACAATTCTTCAAAAAAGACAGAGTGAAGTCTATGAGCGAAGATGTCTGTTCGGATTCTGTCACGTTCAACGGATTTTAAATCATTAAACTGGAATAGAAAAGGAGGGCTTTATGAAACAGAGTATTTTCAATCTGGTTTGCTGGTGGGGATTTGGCATGTTGGCTGCCCTCTTGCTTCCCGCAAACGCGCTGTATTATTCCACTGTCAGTGTTGCTTTACTCGTTACATCCGTTCTGATAATGTTCACGCTTCATCAGCACACGACACTCATCTATCTGAGCGCCTTCTTTGCCGGCGGCGTGATTTCGTGCCTGCTCATGGGCCGTGGTGAACTGGAGTTGATTGCCTTCATGTTGATTGTCTGCTTATGTTATCCGGGTGTCTATATTCTTTGCAAACCGGGTCTGAAAAAGGCGGCTTTACGTTCAGTGATTCTGCTTGTGTGGATTCTGTTTATTCTCACTCTGCCAAAACCTATGGTTCCAGGCATGCTGGCGAGCAGTTTTCTGACGATGGCAGCCATGCAGCTGGCCGCATATCGCATCAATCCATTCCGGCTGTCTATGTGGAAAGACTACTTCCACCAGAAACAGGAAGCAGCCCGCCTGCGGGCGCATCATCATCAGATTGAACGCCAGATGGCCCAGAAACTCAACGACCTTTCCCGAAAACTGTCGGAAGGTTCTGTTTCGTCCTATGGCAAAAATGTATCTGCCTGAGCAATCAGGCATTTTTATTTGGTCTGGCTGCATAGAAATGGACAATTGTGGACTCGTTCTATCTAAAAAACGAACAAAACCGCAATCTTGCAAGAGAAAGGAGAGTTTTAATTTTCATCTCGATATCCTTTATAATGGAAAAGATGGTGTTGGAGGCTGCAAATCAGGCTGAAAAATGGAAATTCTGTTTTAAACAGCTGTCTGATGCAGCGGGGGCCGTTCTTTATTGATGCAGAGGCTGTGGTTTCTGCTCTTTGAAGATGCCCCATCGTCAAGCAGATCCAACCCTTTGAATTCTCATTGAAAAGTCAGAAAAAGAGGCTGAATCAAGTGACTCATTGAGCCGCGGATTCAGTTTTCACGAAGAAGACACCTTTAAGGAAGCAGAATTTTGTTCAACATTCAAACTGGATTCTGGCTTTTTGATATTGAAAAACAGAAAAGGAGACATCTATGGAACATACCATTCTGGTTGCTGAAGACGACTCAGGTCTTCGCGAGGCAATAAGCATTTATCTGAAATCGCAGGGATATAAAACGCTGCTGGCTGAAAATGGCAAGGCAGGCCTGGATTTACTGCGTAAGGCAGCAGATGTCCATCTGGCCATTGTCGATTTGATGATGCCGGTTATGGATGGTCTGACGATGATTCAGGAAATCCGCAAGACCAATGATTTTCCAATCATTATTCTTTCCGCCCGCAGTGAAGAAGTTGACAAGATTAATGGCCTGACAATGGGGGCTGACGACTATCTGACCAAACCGTTCTCATCGATGGAGTTATTAGCCCGTGTAAATGCGGCTTTACGTCGATATGAGCAGTTTCTGGAAATGAAATCATCGAGCGGACCGAAAAAATCTGAAGTCCTGGTCAATCGTGGACTGGAACTCAACTCCGTGACCAAAGAAGTCAAAGTCGAAGGAAAACCCGTTCATCTGACTCCAAAAGAATTCATGATTCTCGAACTGCTCATGCGAAATCCTGGCAGAGTGTTCTCTGCTGCCGAAATCTATGAAGCCATCTGGAAAGAAGATGCGATTTCAACCGAAACCATTACGGTTCATATCCGGAAACTACGCGAGAAGATCGAAGAAAATCCAAAAAAGCCAGTCTACTTGCAGGTTGTCTGGGGCCTTGGCTATAAACTGCGCAAGGAAACTGATCAATGAAGCTGAAAAAGAAAATTCCTGTATTTTCGATTCTGCTTACAACCGTCATCCTGGTCCTGTCCATTCTGGCCACGCAGATTTCTTCGCGGATTTATGTATCAACCAATGCCCAGAAGATCATGCTGGTGAATAACTTTGCAGATCAGCTGGCGGATAACGCCATCTATCGGGCCCGCAGCCTGGATCCGGAAGCCAACTGGCTGATTTTGCAGGATGATCCACCTCAGTCAGTCCGCTCGTATATTGAAACGAATCTGTCGAGTCTGATTCATCTTAATGGGGATCAGATGTCCAAAGACTCGAATCTGGCCTGGATTATCACTTACAAGGGCAAGCAGTATAAGCACAACTGGAAAGATGCCTATGATCAGGATCCTGCAGCTTTGGATTATACGATTCGATCAGAGAATGGAAAAATTACATACCAGGGAACAAACGTCCCTTCGAACACGTTTTCCCGGGTATTGTCCTTACAGGTCAATCCTTCTGTTGTACCGGAAGACAGACTGACCAGTCAGGGAACGGAATATAAATATTCGCTGACTCTGCCTGGCGATTTTTCGATTCGGTATTATATCCCGGCAGAAATAAAATCCAATGGCGGTTTGATTGCCAGTACAGCAGCAGATCTTGATCATCGCAACCTTTTCTTTTCGATCCTTGGCGGATCGGGCGTGATTTTCCTGCTGATTCTGGTTGTCCGCTGGCGGATTGAAAAAGACGCCTGGATGCTTTCACACTTCCGTAAGCTGCAGGCTCTATTTGCCTGGCTGACCTTATTTTTGGTTGGATGGGGATGTGGAATTGCGGTTGCAGCCACATGCGAGGCGAATGCGAGCGGAACACTGGCTTTGATGTTCAAATCCTTTGGCATGAGTACTCAGCAGGCTTCTGTTACGTCTTTTGGCTGTGCGCTGTTACTTTGGGCTGCTCTTTTTGAGGTTATCAGTCTTGGCTGCCTGTATATAAAGTCGATCATTTCCGAAGGTTTTATCCGCTATCTCAGTGAAGATACGCTTACTTCAGAGTTGATCGGCAAAGGACAGGCTGAAGTTTCGGAAGCTTTTCAGTCTGAAAAGGGGTCCAGAAGTGGTCTGCATCTGGCTTTAACCGCTTTGATTTTCTGCAGTATCGTCGCCCTGGTGATGGCCATTGCGGCTCGCATCAGCATGGTCTGGCTGCTGATTGCCTTTATGGTGGCCCTGGTTGTGTCCTTCCTTTTTATCATGGGCGTCTATCATACGATGTCGAACAGCTATACCCAGGTTGAAGAAGCAGCTTCGCAGCTTGCTCAAGGTAACTTTAATGACTTGGAAGAAAAGACGATCGGCTACTATCAGACCTTATATGATCTGATGGTTGATGCAGCCAAATCCAGCAGAGAAGCGGTGAAAGAAGGTCTGGCCAGCCAGATCTCCAAAACCCAGCTGATCAGTAATGTCTCTCATGACTTAAAAACGCCGGTGGCCGGCATTCAGTCTTATTCAGAGCTGATTACCATGACCGACAACATGGACGATATTCATGAGTACGCTAAGCGGCTTTCCAATTACGCGATGCGCTTGAATGATTTGATTACCGACTTGTTTGATATTGCCAAGGCGACAAGCGGCGATATCAAGCTTGAACCCATTGATCTTGATTTAAGTGAGCTGGTCATGCAGGTGGCAGCGGAATGGGATGATCAGTTCCAGCAGAAAAACCTGCAGATGGTTTTCGATCTGGAAAAAGAAGCCATTCTGCATCTTGATCCAGGAAAGACCGTCCGGGTTATCGAAAATCTGCTCTCGAATATTTACAAATATTCACTGCCCAATACACGTGTCTTCATTGAGCTGCATGCCCGGGATGGCTTGTATCAGCTGGTATTGAAGAATACCTCCAGCGCGGAGATGAACTTTAATCCGGATCAGATCGTCGAACGATTTGTACGCGGGGATGCCAGCCGCCATGAAAAGGGAAGCGGCCTGGGGCTGGCGATTGTTAAAAGCTTTGTGGAAATTCAGCAGGGAACATTCGAAGTCAAAACGGACGGTGACCTGTTCAAAGCCTGCATCAGCTTCGCCATTCCTCCAGTACCGGTTGTTCCGATCCCTGCAGAGGAACCCAAGCCAAAACCAGTGCCCATTTCTTCAGATGCGGATGGATCCACTCTGGCTTCAAAACCGGCTTCTGATTATTCAGAAAAGAAAGAACTTGCTCAGTCTTCAGCCTCATCTTCAATTGACAGTCTTTATGAGCCGTCTTCTTCCAGATTGGCTGCCTATGCTGCCTATAAAGAGACACCGACCACAGCTTTGAACAGTTCAGTGAATTCGGAAAGCCAGCCGGTAAGCAAAATGGTCAGTGCACAAGCCAGCATCAGTTCAACTGGTTCAGTTTTACCCGCTCAGAGTGTAAAGCCTGAGACTGTCAGGCCAGATTCAGCAGCTTGTTCTTCAGCTCAGCCTGAAATCGGTGGTGTACAGGAATCAAAAGCTGGAATCAGTGAGATGGAAGTGGTAAATCCGATCTCGACCAGTCCAGTCGATCCGATTTTACAGGCCGCAGCCGCCTCGCTGCAGGCTTCGAATGCGGCCGGGCAGAACCAGTCTGCTTTGGCTGAAGCTGAAAGTCGGATGCCGGTGGTTCACCCAGAAGATCTGCCAGGGCCGGTAGATTTTACCGATTCTTCTTCATCACTGAGTTCTTCCACTCAAGACGAACTGCAAAGACGAAGTGGATCGAAAGAATCGACAGTTCCAGGGGATTCGGCTTCTTTACAGTCTTCTGCCCAGACCAAACCGGAAATTCCATCTCAATCCCTACCAGCTTTCTTAACAGCAACGATGGATGAAACAACGGAACTGATCATTGACGAGACACCGGCTCTGCCGGCAGAAGCTTTGATGGAGTCTGCTCTTGATGAAGAACCGGAAGAAGAACCATTGACCACCTCGTTTGCACTGCCGCAAAACCAGCCAAAAAATGAAAAGAATGAGCGCAAAGATTCTGATCCAAAGAATGAAGAGACAACCTCTGAAGTCGTTGACTGCCAGATGGCTGCTTCTTCGAAACCCGTTGATGATCCTTTGATGGCTATTGAACTGGAAACCGATCCAATTAAGAAGGCTTCAATGATTTCCGCCCTGAGCGCTTATAAAGATCTGAGTGAAAACAGTCAGAAAATTGTTGCCCAGAAGATCGGCCAGGCGATTTCAGAGATGAACGAGGCCCATCCAACCAGCGGATTGGAGCGCAGAACGGACAGATCAGATTTGAATCAGGAAACTGCGGATCATCCGGATGTGCATAAAATGGATAATGATAAAGCCACTTTGGATAATCAAGAATAGGATGATTAAGAATAAATCGTTATGGCTTGTTCTTATTTGGATGATTCTTCTCCTGCTTTTCGGTTTGAAAAATACTGATCCTGGTCAATGTGACCAATCTGGACGAACTAACGACCAGACAAGGCCATTCTTGAAAAGATGAGTATCCTGACGCACAAATATGTTAAATTGATGGCGACAAAAGAACTGAAAAGTTCAGCTGCCAAAGGAAGTCGAAAATAAGGATCAAAGATCCTTCAGATGAAACCCGATCTCACCTGCATCAAAAAGATGTAAAGCGATCCTCGCAGAGGTGGAAATACTTCCCTAAAAAGAGTTGATTACCCGCTCCAGGGCAGCATGCAGAACAGAAAACGGGCTCCTTCGGGAGCCTTTTTTCTGTTCATTTTTGTACATCTAGCTCAGACTGGAGTATATTTTGAAAAGGTGATGCTATGAAACCCAGTGACCCGATTGGTGTATTTGATTCAGGTTTAGGCGGCCTGAGTGTAGTCGATACTCTGCGCCGGATGATGCCTGATGAACAGATTTTATATTTTGGTGATTCCGCCAGAAATCCTTACGGAACCAAGACGATGGACGAAGTCCGCCAGTACTCCTTTGAAATCGTCGAGCAGTTTCGAAAACAGAATGTCAAGGCCGTGATTATCGCGTGCAACACCGCAACCAGTGCTGCGGCAAAAGAACTGAGAAAAGCTTTCGATTTTGATATTGTAGGCATGGAACCAGCCTTAAAACCGGCTGCCGAAATGAAAACCCCCTCAAAAATTGCCGTCTGGGCTACCGAGCTGACACTCAACCAGGAAAAGTTCGCTCATCTGATGGAACGTTTCGATTCTAACCACGATATTGTGCGCGTGCCATGTTCCAGACTGGTCGAACTGGTTGAAACAGACCAGCTTGAGGACCAGCAGACGGTAGACGCAGCTTTGAAGGAATATCTCAGTCAAAGCGAAGACGCTGAATTTATTGTGCTTGGCTGCACCCATTTTCTGTTTTTCAAAGACCGGCTCCGGCAGCTTGCCGGCGGCCAGGTTCAGATTATTGATGGGAATGCAGGAACAGTCAATCGTCTGCATTCTTTGCTGGAACAGAAAGGCCTTCTGGCGCCTGCTGCGAAGGGGTCATTAACGATTGATAATTCTCAGCCGGAAAAGATTGATTTATCCTGGAAGCTTTATCACAGTCTGGAGGAAAAATGAGTATGAATAAACAGAATGTCTGGCTTGCTGCTTCATTGGAACAGAAGCAGGAAATCATGACTCTGGCCGATAACTATATGAATTTTCTTTCTCTTGCCAAAACTGAACGCCGCTTTGTCAAAAGCGCCATCCAGCTGGCAGAGGGATTCGGCTATAAAAACATTAACGAATATGTAGAAAATAACCTGCCCTTACACCCTCAGGATAAGGTGTACTACAACATGATGGACAAAGCCGTTGTCCTGTTCCATGTTGGCAATCAGCCGTTAAGCCAGGGAATGAATATTCTTGGCGCCCACATTGATTCGCCAAGACTGGATGTCAAATCTCATCCACTCTATGAAAAAGATGGCATCTGCCTGCTGGATACTCACTACTATGGCGGGATCAAGAAATATCAGTGGGTAACTGTACCTTTAGCTTTATATGGCGTGGTCTACTTAAAAGACGGAACTCATGTAGATGTTGCAATTGGCGATCATGACGAAGATGAAGTCTTCATCGTGACTGATCTTCTGGTCCATCTGTCCCATAAACGGATGACCAAATCCGCGGATGAAGTGGTTGAAGGAGAACAGCTGAACGCTCTGTTTGGTTCGATCCCTGAAGCGGACTGCGATAAAGATCCAGTCAAAGCGAACATCCTGGCTTTACTGAAAGATCGCTATGGAATTGAAGAAGAAGACTTTGTCAGTGCTGAACTCGAGCTTGTCCCGCTTGGCAAAGCAAGAACCTGCGGCTTTGACCGTTCTATGGTCCTTGGCTATGGTCAGGATGATAAAGTCTGTGCCTATACCTGCTTACTGGCGCAGCTTGAAACTTCCAATGAAGAAATTGAACGGACTTCTGCCTGCCTGCTGGTCGATAAAGAAGAAATTGGCTCCATGGGCGCTAGCGGTATGCAGTCTCGCTTCTTTGAAAACCAGGTGGCTGAACTGATGAATGCGCTGGGTCAGTATAACGAACTCAATGTCCGCCGGGCTTTGCGGAATTCTTTCATGTTGTCCTGCGACGTAGCGGCTGCCAACGATCCAAACTATTCAGAAGCTTCTTCGCCAAATGGCAATATGGCTGACTTTGGCTATGGTGTCTGCGTTTCCAAGTATGTGGGTTCTCGTGGCAAACATGGCTCCAATGATGCCAGTGCAGAATACCTGTCGAAGATCCGTCAGATGCTGGCCAAGGATAACATCGTCTGGCAGACTGGTGAACTTGGAAAAGTCGACCAGGGCGGCGGCGGAACCATCGCCTACATTCTGGCCAACTATGGCATGCAGGTCGTTGACTGCGGCGTGCCTTTGATGAATATGCACGCTCCATATGAAGTTTCCAGCAAAGCAGATATCTATTCTGCCCTGCAGGTCAATAAATCATTCCTCAAAAACATGAAGTAAACCGATCTCTTGATCGATCGAATTGAAAAAGGTTCTGGTCCACGCTTACTGGATCAGAACCTTTTTATGTGAGGGGCAGGCAGCTAGAGTTAAAGACCAGAATCCAAAGATCAGAGAAGTCATAAAAATCACATCACCAAAAGCGAAAGCCGCCCAGCTGCAGCAGAACCTTGCAATCTTTCAAAACTGCCAGAATGAATCAACGCTGGAGGTTGCACGCCGAAAAGAAAACTGGAAGAATGGTAACGATTGGAGGAAATCATGTCCAAACGAAGAAAACGTCGCTCAAAAGTCCGCCTTCATCGCGTTCTCATATTACTTTTCACTGCAGCTCTTATCCTGTATTGCCTGATCATTGCGGTTGGCTTTGTTCGAAATCTTTTTCACCGCCCAGCCAGGCTTCCTGAAGAAGAAAAGACTGAACAATCCATGATTCAATCCGGCTATGCCCAAGCCTGCTCGGATGAAATCGCAAGCCTTACCCGTTTTGGAATCGATGTCTCCCAATACCAGGGAAGCATTGACTGGAACTCTGTCAAAGAATCTGGAGTTGAATATGCCTTTATCCGGGTAGGGGCCAGAGGATATGTCTCTGGGGAAATCTACGAAGACGAGACATTTCTGGAAAATCTCTATGGAGCCAAAGAAGCGGGAATCCCAGTAGGGGTGTATTTCTTTTCGCAGTCGGTCAGCAATGAAGAAGCTGTGGAAGAAGCAGAATATGTCCTGAGTGTTTTGAATGGTTACTCGCTTGAACTGCCTGTTGTCTTTGATTTCGAACTGCCTGCTGATGAACAGGCGCGCACCCATGATCTTAACAGCAGCGAAATTGCCAGTCAGGCCCAGGTTTTTCTGGAGCATATCCAGCAAGGTGGATATCAACCGATGCTCTATCTCAACAGCGGGCTGTTTTCCATCTATGAAAATGCCGGCCTCACTGAGCAGTGGCCAATCTGGTATGCCGAATATGGAGTCAGTCAGCCTGATCGGTGCGGTTTGGATATCTGGCAATATTCTGAAACTGGAACAATTCCGGGAATCTCTGACCATACAGTTGATCTCAACTTGATGCGTCAGGATTTCCTGAAAATCCAGTCCTGATTGAAATGTGAAATATTCTCCTGCCTTTATCGATAAAAGGACAGGATTTTTGCTAAAATCCCGTAAAATGATGGACAAAATAGTAGCAGGCAAAATTTTGTGTCGTCTAGTGAATAGTTTTGCTTGACAGAAAATGGCAAAAAGAAGTATTCTGTACAAGCTTTGAAATTTGGTAACAACAAAATTCAGAGTTGGGAATTTCTTTGTGAACTTATAAAATAATTTCACAAAAGCGTTTGACCCGGGATACCACCCGGTGTTATAGTAACTGAGCGTTAAGGAAACACGGCAACAAAGCTGCTGACCTGACGCGAATCATCTTTAGATAGTTACTGTTCACACCCTATTAAAAAGACACGACGAAAAGACAAGTTTGCTCATCATTTTACAAGCTTGTCTTTTTGA
>CAJTVE010000023.1 GCA_910579655.1 uncultured Allobaculum sp.
TTTTGGAATAGTGAGTCTGAATATGAAAAATCGAAAAGAAATTGATTTGAATGAAAATATTGCTTTAGATTGTCAGTCGAAAAACCCGCAAAATTATGCCAATATATGATAGTCATTGGCACTAACACAGCCATTGGAAGCCATTGGAAAGATGAGCAGCAAAGAAGCGACATTGAAAGGAGTCTATCATGGATCAAGGAAACAGGACGTATAAGCGGCTGATTGATTATGTCAAACAGGAAGTGCAGGCAGGCCGCCTGCGGCCAGGAGACAGGCTGCCCACTGAGCGGGATCTGGCTTTGCGGCTTGAGATCAGCCGCAACTCAGTGCGTGAAGGGCTGCGTCTGTTAGAGAATATGGGGATTCTCTACTCCAGACAGGGCTCGGGAAATTATCTTTCGAGTAACTTTGACCATACCATGGCCGAAATGCTTGCATTCATGTATTTCATTAAGGGCATGAATGATCGCTCGGTGACAGAATTTCGCTGGGCCATTGAAAGAGCTGCTCTGCCGCTGGCCATCGAACGCATCGATGCCGACGAAAAATCAGAACTTGAAGAGATGATCATTGGCCTGGAAAAAGCGCCAACAGAACAGAAGCAGATTTTCTATGACCGTGAACTGCATCGCATTATTGTCCGTGCCTGCCGCAATGATTTTCTGATTGCCAGTTATGAAGCTCTGACGGATTTGATGGACACCTATATTCAGACCATGCGTGCTGCAATCATTGAGCAGATGGAAAGCCGTAATGAGCTGGAAAGTGCGCATGATGATCTGGCTTATGGGGTGATCCGGGGTGACTTGCCGCTGGCTTTAAGCGGACTTGAAAAGCATTATACCTACATTAACCAATATAAAAAATAATTCGATATTCAATGTACACATTCCTGAACTGCTGAGAATTGCTGACGATATTTCTGGTCAGTCTAATCTTGGCATGTATGGCCGACCTGTTTTTGCAGGCCGGATTTTTTTTATGGCCTGAATCATTTCTGGTTTTCTAAATTCATAAATTTCATCCACTTGCCGAAACGCATTCTGGATTTTGCGTATATCAGGGTGGAGGTGTTGATATGAGTTATGACATCAGACACAGAAAACAAGAGAAAAAGAATGGCTTCACCATCCTCGAGATGATGATTGTGATGCTTGTGGTGGCTTTGCTGCTGCTGATCACGCTGCCAAACATCCAGCAAAAAGAGAAGATCATCCGCGCCAAAGGCTGCGGAGCTCTTCTCGAGATCGTCAATTCGCAGATTCTGCTCTACGAAATTGATGAGGAGAAGACACCCACCCAGATTTCTGAACTGATCTCGAAAGGGTATCTCAAAGAAGGACAGGACAAGTGCCCGGATGGAAGCACAGTCCGGATTCAGGATGGTCAGGCCACCCATTAGGCCGCAAAGAAGGAACGGCTTTACAATGCTGGAAATGTTGGTGGTGATGCTGATTGTGGTCATTCTGACCGGTTTTATGAAAGCTTCCAGACCAGGAATAAGCCTGGGTTTATTTGCCCGCAATCTGCTGAACACCATCCAGATTGAACAGTTCCAGGCACTGGCCAATCGCGAAAGCCGAACCGTGGCAATCGATGCCCGAGCAGTGGATACCCCGACCAGCTACCAGAAATATCCATCAACAATCAGCTGCACCCAGCAGGTCGTCACTTTTAATGCCAATGGCAACATCACCAAAGGCGGAAGTGTGACCTGCCGCCAATATGATCAGAGTATCCGCCTTGTCTTTCAGATTGGAAGCGGAAGAGGAAGAATTGAATACCATTGACCCCATGGCAAGCCACGGAGGTTGAAAGATCCCTATTGTTTGACAGGACAACTTCGGCTGTCGTCTGTGGGTAGCCTTGGTGAATCTAGTCTTTGGATCATACGAACTTTGTTGTTTATGCCATCACACCTTTAAGATATCGTTCTAGTCTTAAGCTCTGTGGTTCTGCTTTCAAAACCTGTTCGGGGTAATGGGTGGTGAGTTGAGCGTAAAAGCATTGACAACATTGGCGAAGGATACCTTACAGCCTTCGGGCTGGTTTATTTACCGAAAGGAGGTGTCTGTCATGTCGGAAGCTTTGACCTATGTTCTGGACGTGGATGGCAATCCATTGATGCCGACCAGACACTGCAAAAAGGTTTGCAGACTCTTAAAAGCAAAGAAGGCTGAAGTCGTAAAGAGAACTCCTTTTACCATTCAGCTTTAGAAGAAATTAAACCGACTTGAGTCATCGAATGGATGGCTTATTGATAAGCAAAATAAACAATATTGTAAATATCGAACAGGAGGTGCAGGCGGAAATTCCTCCCACGCAAGTTATGGGGGTTCCTTGCCGCATTAGATGACTAAACAACCAATGACTCTGCACGAAAAAGAGTGCAGACGCAGATCTTACAGAAAGTCTCAACCAACTCAAAATCAGGGAAAACAGGCCCCAAAATCACAGGCAGGCAAGAAAGGATTGGAAAAGCACATGTGGATTCCCTGTGACCTGCCCCCATGTAAAATGATTTCCAACCGCAAACGCCAGCTCAGTCTGTACCAGTATCAGGCGAAGAAGTGGGAAAGTCCCGCAAAAAAAGAAATGAAAGATCTATGGGATGAAATCAATGACATGGAAGTCAGAAAAAAATCCGGAAACACACACAAAGTTTCCCGACAGAAAAGGCAAGGCGGCCGCAATAACCGTTTCGATGCAAACGGAAACCGAAAGAGCTGGAAGCACAAAAGCCAATACAAAGAGGGCTGGAATCAAGACAACTGGAACCAGGATGACCAGAAGAAGGCTGACTGGAACAGGGAGGGTCGAAATCAGGAAGACAGATTCAAGGACATTCCAGACCAGAACGGTTGGAAGAAAGACGGTTCAAACAGAGAAAACCAATCCCGATATTCAACAAATCGTAAATCCCAGTCTACCATTCAAAGACCCAGAAGACAGACCAATCAGAGATCATTCCATCCAAACTCACGGACTTTTACGGTGCGTATGCCCCACAGCCAACAATCGCAACAGCAGGCCAATGGATTTCTGTTAACGGAAGCCCTGCTGGCGTTGGTTGTGTGCATGATCACTGGGTTTCTGTTATTGAGTTCAGTGAGTGCTCTTGCCAAAAGTCAGACACTGGAAGTCACTCAGGATATGGCTCAAATTCAGGAGAATGCCAGATAAGCTGGGTTTTGGGCAAATGAATCTCAACAGGAATGGGCTGGGAAAACGGAAGATAAAAAAGGCTCCAGCCAATGGTTTTACGATGATTGAAGCGCTGATGGCTTTGTTGATTGCTTCAATTTTTGCTTCCATTTTGTTTGTTCAGGTCCGCACCGCTCATCAGGCACTGCATCTTCCATTGGATGATCAGGAACAGTTTGCCATCTTGCAGATCCGGGAAATGGTGTCTCTTTCCAAGACTGCTCAGGTCCAAAACGATCAGCTGATTCTGGAAGAGCACGAAAGACAAGAGACGCTCCAACTGGACAAAAACCGGCTGGTCAAAAAGCCAGGATATGAAATTTTGATGGAGCACATCGATGAGATTGAATTCTTCACCCAGAATGGAAAGCTGTATTTACGCTATTCGAAACAAGGTCATGTCAAAGAATTCCAGATTGGATAAAACCAGAACAAATTTGCTCAAATCGGGCAGGAAAAAAGGAGCGGACAGACAAAAACATTCAGAATCTTTGAACGGATTTGTCCTTGAACCGGCCTTGATTCTGTTTCTGTTCACGTTGCTTTTCAGCTCATGGACAGCCCTGACGATTCAATCCAAAGCCTGTCTTCTGCAGGCAAACCGGCGCAGTGAGCTGGATCTGGCCATTCTGGAACGCGCCAAAACAATTGCCGGGGATCTTTCCTGGCAAAGACGATGCGCTTTGGACCTGGATTCGACCAGCCGCAATGAAATGATACTGGATCACCCTGTCTTTTTTCGCGACCAGACGACGTTTCTGGAATGTTCCTATATCGAAAACGGAAGAAAGTTTATCATTGACGTCTATTATGACGAAACCGGAATAATCAAAATTGAATATCAGGGCCGATCGAAAACGAGCTGAGTTGGTCAGCCTGATCGAAACAGGAAAAACAATCAATGGCCAAAGGCATGCATTAGAAAAACGCCAGACTCACATCAGCGGAGTCTGGCGTTGATTTATAAAGGGAATTGGAATTATTTTGCGGATTCGTCCAGCTTCAGCCCCATCGTATAGCCAGAATGTTCTTCTTCCAGAACTTCAAAGCCATGTTTTTTGTAGAAGTGAATGGCCTGTGGTCTTGTTTTGGAAACCCCGAGCAGTACGCCGGGAATATTTCTTGCTTTTAATTCTTCGATGAGCTGCTTCATCAGCTTACTGCCAAGATGCATGTTCTGCGCAGAGGGAAGCAGGTCAATATGAAGATGGGCAGGGTACTGATCTTTGAAGGTCTGCAGAAAAGACTGAGAGTTCATAAACCGCTCAAAACTGCCTGGGACAATGGCATCCATTTCTTCCTGATAAGCCTCGCTCATCAATTTGAAGAAACGGTCGGCATCGCTTTCGCAAAGCAGATACCCAAGTGGTTTATCGTTTTCATCACAGGCAACAAAGCTTGTTTCAAAGGCAAAGCGTGGATAGTAGTCCACATATTTCAGATAGGCAAGCTGCCATTGTTGTGGTGTTTTATTGGGATTGGACGAAGTCGCCTGATGAATCTGATGCAGAGCATCCAGATCATCCGTTCTGACATTTCGAAGAGTGATCATAGGGTCGCCTTATTTTTTTGTTTCTTATTGTCTTTGAGAAAGAATCATTTCTGAATAAGCAGCTGCCAGCTGCTGCATCAGTGTGGTACGCTGCTGATCATCTGTCAGTTTTGCCCGATCCGTTTCATTGGTCATATAGCCCATTTCCACAAGCATGGAGGGAACTGGAGAAAGAGTGACCACATGCAGCGGGTACTGATCGACGGTCGTAACCTGTTTGGATTCGCTCCAGCCAATCGCGTCGAAGGCACTGAAAACCTGCTGGGCTAAGGTGCTGGAAAAGTCATCATTTGGTTTGATAAACAGATCAACGCCGGAAAAGCTTGGATTTCCAGAGTTACAGTGAAGCGAGAGGTAGTAGTTGGCCCCGGTCTGGTTGATTTTATCCATGCGAGTGTTCAGCTCGTTGATGTCACTGTAGGTATTCATATCGGTATAGGTCGATGTATCGCTGTCCCGGGTCAGTTCTACGCGGATGGATGGGTTGATCATCGCCATCGCTTCCTTGAATTCCTGGGCAGCTTTTAGAGTGATTTCTTTTTCGGTCCAGATGACGTTGCCATTTTCATCGGTAACGGTCATGCCGGGATCGATTCCACCATGGCCTGCATCCACGAGAATGGTTGCGATGGTTTCGACCTGTGGATCGATATTTAAAGAAGCACTTTCCTGGGCAATGGGTTCATTGTCAGTGATTGCAGCCTCATTAATGCCGATCGTTGCTGCATCGGCCTGATTCTGATTGGCAGAATTTTCTTCACTGTGCGATTCTTCACTCTGAGATTCTTCAACCTGTGATTCTTCATTCTGGCTTTCCTGCGATGTGTTTTCAGGCTGATCATCTTCCTGAATCATCGAGGAATTGGATATTGACTCATCATCCGAAGAAACCACAGAGGAATCGGATTGTGTCTTTGATTTGTTTGCAGAGGAGGTTGTCTGGCTGTTCATATCTTCAGCTTTGGCAATCGTCTGAACTGCAGTGGAGCCAGGCTGAGTTCCAAAGGCTTTGACACCCAGGTTGGCTGTATATAAGGATAACGCTCCGGTCATGCACCAAAGAAAGATCCGGATCGGTTTTCTTAAGCGTCTTTTTTTCTTCCGTTTACGGACTGGTTTTTGATCTTGCATTTCGCCCTCCGTTCTTTTGGATTGGTTCGGTTTTGCCCTGAGGTAAAGGCAAAGATGCCCTGATAATCCTAACAAAGATTGTACCCAGATGTGTTTTGATGCAACCTGAAAGAGCCATTTCCCACAGGAAAACATGGTTCTTTTAAAAAGTTAATTGATTGTCATGCCTGCAATCCCTTTCACTTAGAAATTGCAAGAAGGGCAGGCAGAACTCTAAGCAGTCAGTTTGCACATGACAAGAAATTAGGAAAAGGTTCCTGTCTTAACAACCATAATCGATAATGAATAAAATGAAGTGCCTGTACTTTAGATCACTTTATCGAACGTAAAAAGAGATTTCTGCCGCCTGGAATGGAATCAGGCACTGACAGAAATCTCATCACAGGGTCTATTCATTTACTTTGGAAACAGCGCCTATCCATTCACTGCTTTCATTGTGGCATGTGGCTGCCAAGCCATGATGTTTATCGAGATCGAACAGACCTGATAACGGAAGATGTCATGGAATATAGATGAGGATACAGAATCAAATTTTTACTTCTTACGCTTTTTCGTACGTTTCGATTGGATCGATCAGACCAAAGTGAACAAACGCATTGTAAAGACCGTCATCATCGACATCGGTTGTGACAAAATCAGCTGCTGCTTTGGCTTCATCGCCGCCGCTGCCCATGCAGACACTCGCGTTGCACAACTCAAACATAGGAATATCGACTTTCGCATCGCCAACGGCAATTGTATCTTCAAGATCATGTCCGATATGCTCGAGCAGGGTATTGATCGCAACGGCCTTGTCAATGTCGGGAACACCGAAATCACCGAACAGTGCCTCTTCGCCTTTGCCGCCCCAGGTTCCATTTTTGAGTTCTGGAAAATCTTTGCACGCGTCAAGATAGTCCTGATAGCTGGACAGAATGTAGCTGACCTTGTTGGCATCCGGGCGATACAGGTCGGTTTCATTCTCGATCATGTCCGGGAACGCATCGCGAACGGTCATCGTATCGGCGCCGTCTTTGTGTTTGCGCTTGCTGTACTGACGTACGGTCGGAATGCCGGAAGTCATGAAGTTTTCACTGGCAAACAGGCCGCTGTTGCATTCAACGTAGAACTCAAGATGACGCTCATGCAGCCAGTCGACGATCTTGTGAATCTGCTCTTCAGTTAAGGCCTGGTGGAATACTTTTTCTTCATGGTCTTCTACATAGCTGCCATTGCCGCCGATCAGACCATCCAGTCCAATTTCCCAGAGCGGGGGATAGATTTCGGCGCGCGAACGCCCGGTACACATGTAGACGCGATGGCCGTTTTCACGAGCTTTACGGATTGCGGCAACTGCGGATTCTGGCAGTTTTCCTTCGTAATCCACTAATGTGCCATCAACATCAACGAAAATAACTTTTGAATTTGACATGAGATCTCCTTTCTGCTTCCTGAAAGATTTAAATTGCTCTTCTTAGAAGAAATCTTTGATCAAATCTGATGGTACAGGAGCAGAAAGCAAAAAAACAGGTCAATAATTTCCGCAATTCGTGCTTCGAACCAGAAGACTGGAAGGAATGTTTCTTTCCATGTAAGATTCTAATCTGGAAAAGATTGATCGATCAACAGTGAGAAAGTTGTATCAAAATAATGAATTCTGAGGACCAAAAACTGAGACAGAAAAGAAATACAGATGAATTCGTTGCATAATCAAACATTGCTTGCGCATTATGTTGCGTATGATGATTGCGTAATAGATTTGGAACGAAACTGCTTATAAGCCTGATTTGCGTTTCGTTCAAGGCCGTCTGGATGTAAGAACAAAATGGATCTGGTAAAATGGCGGTCTGCTGGGCTGTTAAAGTATGCCAAATAAAAGAAAATCTGAAATTGACCAAAAAACTGCTGGTTGATTGATTAAAAATCAATATGATGGAAACAGAACAGAATATCAGTCCAGACGTTTTGCTTATAAATCGATGGATAAAACGATAGAAATAAAAGATTGGAGAGAGAAGAATGGGAGAACAGATGCAACACCACGACGCGCAGCTTGAAATTTATGGTACTTTTGGTCCTTCCTGCCATGAAACCGAGATTCTGGAAAAAATGCTTGAGGCAGGGATGACTGGAATCCGTCTCAATTTGTCCCATGGATCTTTACAGGACAACCAGGAATGGGTCAAAAACCTGAAGGAAGCAAAACAGAATACCGGCCGGCCATGCAAACTGCTGATTGATCTGCAAGGGCGCGAACGCCGGTTAGGCAAGTTTGAAGCCTTTGAGGCGAAAACCGGAGACCACGTTCTTGTTGGCGAACAGATTCCAGTTGGCGGTGATGTGCTTGTCTGTCTTGAGCCTGGAGACATGATCCGAATTGGCGATGACAATATCCCTTTACGCATTCTTGAAAAAGAAGGACTCAGCTGGAAGGCAGAAGTTCTGGGCGATGGATTGTTTGAACCAGGCAAAAGTCTCCATATTCAGAATAAAGACTCCTCCTTGCCAATTCTCTATGCCAAGGATATTGAAAACTTGAAAGTCGCGGCCGAGATGGGTGTTACCGGAGTTATGGTCCCCTTTGTTCAGAATGCGCAGGACCTCAAAGAAATCCGTTCGATTATTGAGGAATATGCACCGGAATGCACCGTGATGGCCAAAATTGAAAATGTTGAAGGGGTTCGCAATCTCGAATCGATTCTTCCACTTGCGGATGAAATCGTCATTGCCCGCGGTGACCTGGCAGCTTCATGCACCCTGGCATGGATGCCAGCTGTTCAGAACTACATTGAAGACATGTGTCATAAGCATGGTAAGCCTTATATGGTCGTGACCCAGATGCTCGACAGCATGGAACACCATCCCTCCCCGACCAGAGCTGAAGTGAGCGATACTTACAATGCGGTCATGAAAGGAGCTCATTCCATCATGTTAACCGGCGAAACGGCTCATTCTCTTTATCCATTGGAAGCCATGGAATATTTCTGCCAGATTGCCCACAAAGCTCTCCAGCTCAAAGCTGATCCCGAATCCTTTCAGGAAATATTCAAAACTCTGTAATTCAAAAAATGCTTCTGATCCTGTCTTTGTATCCCTGCATCAGACCCTAATGCCCGTCTTCTTGTTCAGGCGGGCTTTTTGATGGGCGCTTTTTAAAAGCTGAAATTGCTTTACCTTTGGGTCTGTCACTTGTCTGGTCGGTCTGTAACTTATCTTGCAGTAAAGAAAGTTGTCAATGGCTTGAAGCAACAAAGACATCGAATCAGGATGAAGATCTGATCTGGCGGATGCAAAAGACTGGACCCATAGTGAAAGACTGACTTTACACAAACTTTACAGAAGCTTTTCCAAACCGTGATAGAGCCAGAATCTGTTTTCCTTTAAGCTGGCAGTGTCAGGAGGAATCTTTACATGACGATGCTGATTATTTTAGGAACCGTTCTGGTTTCCTGGATTGTTTTTGAAATTCTTTATCGTATGGCAAAAAACAGTGAACGGATCATCCGTCTTGATCTTGGAAATCTGCTTCGTGAATGCGCAAAAGCCGCGAAAGGCTCCCAGCGCCGGGCTGCCCAGCGCAAGCTCAATCAGTACTTTGAACAGGAGCTGCTCCGATGCAGAAGACTGAGCGAAGATGAAGAACTCACTCAAGAGCAGATGCCGCTTTTTTATCTGAATAATGCCTGTTCCTTATATTTAGAGCAGGCCAGTCAGCTCAAAGGGGACCAACGAAAACTGGCCCAGAAACAGATGGAAGAAGCGGCTGCCGTTTTTGACCAGCTCAACCAGCCGTATGGCCGAAGCGCAGCAACTTTACAATCCATCAAATCGCTGAAAGAACAGTCCGTATTACCATCTTTACAGTATATTGGCGTCTTATTTGAAGAATTATTGAAAACTCCCCAAGAGGAGAACGATAACACACTGCTGCTCCTGGCGGGAGGACAAGTATGAGTACAGAGGCATTACAAGCCTTGTTATTATTTTTTGGCGGACTCGGCCTGTTTCTTTATGGAATGGATGTCATGGCCGAGGGTCTGCAGCAGGCAGCCGGGGATAAAACCAGAAAGCTGCTTGAAGCATTAACCAACAATCCCTTAATGGGTCTTTTAGCAGGAGCGCTGGTGACAGCCGTCATCCAGTCTTCTTCGGCAACCACCGTGATGGTTGTCGGCTTCGTCAATGCCGGACTGATGTCACTGAATCAGGCGTGTGGTGTCATTATGGGAGCGAATATTGGAACCACCATGACTTCCTGGATTGTCTCCATGGGAGAATGGGCTGCTTTTTTGAAACCAGAATTTCTGGCGCCCATCTTACTGGTGATCGGGGTATTCATTCATATGATGGCAAGCAACAGCCGCCTGAAAGATGGAGCCAAGATCATGATCGGTTTTGGTCTGTTATTTACCGGGCTTGGCAATATGTCTGGAGCGATCAAACCGTTTGTCGATGCGCCAATCTTCCAGCAGATTTTCCAGACACTTGGCTCCAATCCATTACTGGGCATTCTTGCAGGGGCTGGTGTTACCGCAATCATCCAGTCTTCATCAGCGTCCATGGGGATTTTACAGACCATGGCGATGGCTGGAGCCGTGAACTGGGGTTCGGCTGTTTTCATCGCTTTAGGGCAGAATATCGGAACTTGCATTACCGCTGTTCTTTCGGCAGTCTCGGGGGACACCAATGCGCGCAGAGCCGCAATGATCCACCTGGAATTCAACGTTATCGGTGCAGCGATTGTCGGGATCCTGGCCGTGATCTTCTTCATGATGTATCCATCCATGATGGCGGCTCATGTCTCCTCATCCGGACTGGCGATTTTTCATACTGGATTTAACGTCTTTGCGACTTTAATCCTGTTTCCGTTTGGCAGAAAACTTGTTCAGCTTTCTTCGTATCTGGTTCCTCATACCCATGGCGCAAACAAAGCTGCAGATGCCGTCCTGATTCTGGATCCACGTTTCCAGACCGTTCCAAATGCTGCATTATCCGCTTTAGGCAAAGAACTTGAACTGATCCGCGACTATTGCCTGGGGTTGATCAGTGATTCCAGAGCATGCCTGGTTGAAAATGGTGACCAGCAAAAACTGGCCCATGAAGGACAGGAAGTTCTCAAAGCATGCATGGAAGTCAAAAAATACTGTGCGGGCATTGATCAGACAACGCTCAATGAATCGGAACGCCGGGCTGTCCAGCGGGCTGTTTTCTCCGCCCGCGACTTACACCAGATTGCTTCAGACTGTCTTCATATCGGCCAAATGAATGAAGAAGCAGTGTCGGATAAAGATCTGCATGAAAGAGCCATTGAAGAAATCAACACCATCTCTTCGCTTTGCGAAAATGCGCTGCGGGAAGTTCACATGCAGGCCGGACTTCGTTCTCGTTCGGCTGACGAACGAGCTGCCCAGTTTGAAAAGACCAAGAAGGACTGTCTGGAAATCAGACAGACTTTAGCGGGAATTCGGCATGCTTATATTGAAAACAACCGCTCGCAAAGTGCCTGGCTGGTGTTTGAAGCTGCGGATTGTTATGAACGCATTTCTCAGAGATGTCTTCGTCTGGCGGATGAAGAATCCTGGCAGAAAAGCTCAGGCCTGCCGCTTCCACTGGCCTATACGCCCAGCCTGCACAATTAATCCTCTATAATCGGCTTTGATGCCAATGCCGCCTGGAGTCGATCCAATCGCTCAAACAGGCGGCGTTTTGTTGTGACAGCCAGCAAAAATCTGGTTGTTCTATGGTTCTTTAAACAAAATGCGGCAAAGCAGGTACGATTTGTCTACTTGCTTTGCCGCGTTTTTAGTCTGTGTTACTGTAATTTTTACTTGTTACTTAATTAGTGCCAAAATTGCGCTTGATGCCGAGCCATCCAACAATCAGGCTCATGAATGAAATTCCCAAAATCGTCAGCCATAAGACCAGATTGGTCTCATTTCCTGTTTGGGGAGGATCGTTCTTCGTTTTATCCGCCTTATTTGAGGTGGTAGTGTTTGTTGGTTTATTCGAGGTTGTAATGTTTGTTGGGTTGTTCGAAGTTGTTGTGTGTGTAGGTCTGTTCGAGAGTGTGGTATTGGTTGGCGTGTTGGGATTGATGGGCGTTGTCACATTGGTCAGAACGGTTGAATCTGTGTTTTTCTTCCATTGAGCAGTCAGTGCCAGATCTGCATTCAAAACGGTTATTTTCTCTCCTGGCTGATAATTTTTTTCTCCATCGAACCAGCCAGTAAACGTATAACCGCTGCGCGTTGGTGCCGCTTTGACTGTCACTGTGTCACCTGGCTTGACTTGCTTTTTGGCGTACGATACGCCGCTGGCACCGGTACCCCCATTCAGATTATAGGCCACGGTATAGACCGCCTGATGATCAGGAATACCGTCGCTGTTGGCATCCAAAGCCCATACAGCGTAGAGGGTCATATCCTCTGGCCCCATCCGATATTTTGTTCCGGGAAGGAGCAGGAACTGATTTACTTTCTCCTCTTTTTCATCCGCTGTAAGCGCTGCTGCACGCTTCGTTTCGCTCCAGCCTACAAAGATTTCATTGGAATTTCTTGTAAAGTTTTTCTCATTGGACAGTGAAATCTCGGTATTCTTTGGAATGTCCAATACTTTTTCCGGGGCTGTACCTTTGCCGCCGTTGAGATCATAGGTGAGAGTATAAGTCTCCAGCACATCGGCTGTTCCGTCATTGTCTTCATCGTAGCCCCAGGCTGCGTAGACCGTCACATCAGCGTTGTCAAAGGTTACTTCGGTAAGGGTATCAGGCACGGTATCTGTCCTGCTATAGATTTTGTTCGTTTTCTGTGCCGCCCAGCCGAGGAAGAGCACTTTTTTGCCGTTCACTTCGCTGTGTGTGGGCTTAGCGGTGTCCAACGTGACCTTCTCCCCAGGGATATAACGTTTCGTATCCGTGGGTGTTTCAGTAACGGTGCCGCTCGCCTGAGCATTTCCATCATAGGTCAGGCTGCGGCTCTCCGCGCAGTCTGCCGTGTTGTTGTTATTTTCATCGTAGCCCCAGGCTGCGTAGACGGTCACATCAGCGTTGTCAAAGGTTATTTCGACAATGGTATCGGGCGCGGTATCCGTCCTGCTATAGATTTTGTTCGTTTTCTGTGCCGTCCAGCCGAGGAAAGCCACCGTTTTGCCGTTCACCTTGCTGTGTGTGGGCTTAGCGGTGTCAAGTGTGACCTTTTCCCTAGGGATATAACGTTTCGTCATATCCGTGGGTGTCCCCGTAACGGTGCTGCTCGCCTGGGCATTGGCGTCATAGGTCAGTGTATGGGTCTCGTCGTAGTCTGCCGTGTTGTTGTTATTTTCGTCGTAGCCCCAGGCTGCATAGACCGTCACATCGGAATCTGCAATGGTTACTTCGGTAATGGTCTCAGGCGCGGTACCCGTCCTGTCGTAGATTTTGTTCGTTTTCTGCTCCGTCCAGCCGATGAAAACCACTGTTTTGCCGTCTATCTTGCTGTGTGTAGGCTTGCCGGTGGCCAGCGTGACTTTGCTGCCGGGGGCATACTTATTGCTGATTGTAGGCAGATTTTCGACCGGAGCACTGTCTGCCTGGGCGTTACCGTCATAGGTCAGGCTGTACCGCTCGTCATAATCCGGTTTGTGGTTGTTGTTGACATCCACCGCCCAGACAGCGTAGAGCGTCACATCCGCCGCTGTAATATGATACGTTCCTCCCGGGCTGATCAAGAATTTGTTTACCTCGTCTTTATCTGCGTTCAATGCAAGGGCAGTTTCATGCTTTGTGTCACTCCAGCCTACAAAAATCTCGTTAGCATTCCGCGTGAAGTTCGTATCCGGCGTCAACTCAACCATGGCATTTTTATTAAGATTGATTACCATTGCGGGGGCTGTTTCTTTGCCGCCGTTCAGGTCATAGCTGAGGGTGTAGGTCTCCAGCACGTCCGCCCTGCCATTGCCATTCTCGTCATAGCCCCAGGCCGCATAGACCGTCTTGTCTTCGGATGTAAAACAGACCATATCAATTGTCGCTGGCGCATTATCCGCACGGCTGTAAATCTTAGTTGTTGGCTGTGCCGTCCAACCGAGAAAGAGCACCGTTTTGTCGTCCACATTGCTGTGAGCCGGCGCCGACGCTTGGGACAAAGTGACCTTATCGTTAGGAAGGTGAGGAGTGGCATCTTGGGGCACATTGTTAACCTGGCCGCTTTGTTGGGGGTTGCCATTGTAGATCAGTTTGCACTCCTCTTCATAGTCCGCTACTTTGTTATTATTGCGGTCGGCGGCCCATACGGCATAGACATTGGTGTTGCCGTCATTGTCGGCATTGTCCTTATCAGCCATTGTAACCGCAGTAACGATGCTGTCCTTTAAGTCAAGATATTGTTTATTGGTTGTGATCACATCTGGCATTAGAGTGATGCTCCAGCCAGCGAAAATATGATTGTTGTAGGTGAATGTAAAGTGATCCTTCTGCTCTCCTTGCACACTTGCAGAATCAGTATGATTGATCATTTTGCCAGTAACTGTACCGTTGGTGGAGAGCTGGGCGGTCTCGCCTACAACGTGGTGATGGGGGCAGATAATATCCTGACTGCTTTTGTTGTTACCGTGGTAGCGGACGTGAACAGCGTCATCACGGTAGTCCGGGTTGCCATTGTTGTTGGCGTCAACTGCGTAGACAGCGTAGAGGGTGACGTTATCAGCGGGCATCTCGAACATATCACCCGTGATGATCTTATCAATCAAATCCTGACTCGCATCTGCCGGAAGGGTTTTTTCAATTCTATCCCTACTCCAGCCGACACAAACGGTTTGGTTACCCCAACTCAGGTCAGCGAAATTAGCAAGTGTAACTGTTTGCTGTGCAATATGTTGTGATTCACCCGGAACCTCGCCTTTCGTACTGCCGTTGCCATCGTAGGTCAGGGTGTAGAGCTGCTTTACCTCCGCGGTAATGGTCGTGTCCTCATTAATTTCCAGCATCTTTAGTTGATCGGTGGTGTATGTTTTGCCGTCAGCCGTCGTCCACTTTCCGGTAAAGCGATAGCCGTTATTGGCCGTTACGGTCGGGATGTTGTTCGCTCCCAGCGTATCTTGATGCCACACATTTCTGCTTATATCGCTATCGCTGTTACCACGTATTTCCGCAAGGGAGGTTGTCGGAGTGCTCGATTCGCTCACATTTGCGAGTTTTAAGTCAGCATTTTCTGCCGTAAATGTCACCTTATGGGGTTGCTGCAGTCCGATCATCAGATTCTGCGCAACATGGGTATCGTTTGAGTCTTTATCCGAATCCAGAACGAGGGTGGTTGTAGCCTTGCTACCGTTGTCCTTCTCTGAGAACTTCCCGCCTTCCTCCAAGGAGAATTTCAGGGGATTCTTATCGTTTGCGTTGGTGCTGCCAGGATTGGTGACGGTTACTATGTAGGTATCCGCGCGGCGGCGGTTTAATTTGAAGGTGCCCTTGTTTTCGTCAGTTGTATTCGGAGCGTTAACAGTCGCGTCTTGCGGTTCAGTATTATCGGCGGTTCCATTTTGGTGTTGCGTTTTCACGCTTACTTTGTCCGTCGTGTAGAGCTCATCTATGTCTTTGTCGTAAACACCGTTAAAGTTCTTATCAATGAAGATTTTGCCCGCAATGACACCCGTCTGGAACTCGGCCCGGAACTTTGGCAGGGGGTTGTGCCCCTGATTGGTGGTCTGGCCCACAGAGTAAGGGGCCACACCGCAGGGTCCGAAACTGACAACTTTGCCTACCAGGTCGGCCATGCTGTCAAAATGTTCCTGATCCGCTTTAAACGATGGCTCCAGGCGCAGATTGACCTTCAGCTCGGCGTTTTCTGGAATAGTCTCCACACTTTCTGACGCTGCAATGCGGATCATTTTAACCTTTGCCCATTGTGCCAGTTGATCTGCCTCAGAAGATAAACCCTCTAACAGCTTATTCTTCGTTATGTAGTTATCCAAATTGGTAAAGTGCTTGCTTTCACCCGATTTTGCCTTTGAATCGATATCCACGGCATACGTAACCTTGATATGGTTCGCAGATGGACCATCAAGTTTTGGTTCTCCTGTCAGGTTCATGTCAAATTCAAACGCCTTCTCCTGCATATGGACGTCCCAGAGGTCGCCCTCTTTTGGCACGGGGATATAGTAGTAGAAGGCTTGAGCGTCCTCCTTTGGAAACACTCGTCCCGTTTCGTTTTTCAGGGTGAACAACAGGGCGATGACGTGATTCTCGTCCTTCAGGTAGAGCCTCTGCCTCATAGCAGGATTATACTCGGGATCATAATTTGTAAAGTCGGCTGGATCCCATGAAGGATCACTGCCTTTTTCAACCTGCCTTGCGCCGAAGGTGTAAGTCAGGCCCTGCCGCTTTGCAATAACGCTCAGCTTAGCGGTTGTGTTTTCAGTGTTGACGTTAAAAGTGCTGAACAGGTCGGTCTTATCCGTTTTTTCATTTTTATTCCAGTCCTCGGTATCAAATACCTGACACTGGTACAGGGTGGCACTTAGGTCATATAGGCCTGGAATGCTTTTGCTTTGTACCCGTACGCAGTCCCGCATATTCAGGATCATGGCATCCGTGTCCTTTGCAATCTCCATGTCAAAGGAAACTGCGATCTGGTACTGTGTCAGATCTTCTGTGAACCAGCCGACCTTTGCTTTACTCGTAAGATCGATCTTATACAGTGTGTAGCCATTTTTTTGATACGGATCAACTTTCGTCGGAGTCCCCTCTGGGATCTTTTCCCTCTTGGGTTTCGCTGTCTCCGTGATCATGTCGTTCAAGAAGACCTTATCGGCTGTCCGCCCCATTTCTTGGAACAGTTCAAGACTACCGTTCTTAATCGTCACCTCATTGGGGAGGCGAATATAGATCACCGGATCCGTTATGAAGTTCACGTTGCTGTTGGGGTAAGCGGAGGCGGAAATCAGGGCGTTAAAGCGGACGGTATCGCCCCCTACGGCCGCGCTTTTTTCCTCCCCGCTCACAGGGTCGCTAAGGATGGGCAGTCTGGTTGTGGGGTCATCACTCGTAGGATCATAGGCTTGTTCCATCGCCAGCGGGATCTGGCCTGGATTCTCTACGACCGTGACATCATACCACCCGCTTGTTGAATCACTTGAAGGGTCGTTAGTGTTATTCATCTTCATAGTGCCCACCTGAGTATAAGGGGTGTTTGACGCAACGTTCGCCTTCAGTAGCTTGCCGAAGGTTGCGCCCTTGTTCGATGTAGGGTCCTTATCCCGGGTAGCAACATAACCAACATAATCCCTTTCGTAGCTGCCGACATTTGCCTTGATCGCAGTGAAATATTCGTTCTTCTCAAGCTTTGCCATCTGCGTAGTAAAGAGGGCGAAGCCATCGGGGCTTTCGAGCGTCCCGTTGTACTTTGTCCAAGTATCTCTGGTCTGGGTCGTGGTCTTATACCAGACTTCAATGCCTGTATTGCTCGTGCCTGCGGGGATTTTCTGGGCGGTGACGCCGAATGTGTCGGTATTGTTGTAGGTAAATTCCACCGTCTGCTCGGCACTGGTCTGGCCGCCGTGATTGACCACCTTGAATAGCCCCAGACAATAGATAGCATTTGAATCAAAGTTTTGGTACAACCCCTTGTCTACCTTCTGGCCTGTGATCTTCATCCTCTCACCGGCGTACGCTGTGTATGGTGTGACGTCTTTGTTAAATTGGCTTAAGGGATAGCAGAACGTGTCATCCTCCCAGGTGATTTTCCCCATGACCGCACCCTTCCCAGTCGGTAGGCTTGTAGTGTAGTTATCTTTATTGACAAAAATTTTGTCGTTTTCCCAATGGACTGTCGCTCCGTCATTCGGCGCCTTTCCATTCTCCCATTTGAACCAGGGCGTAAAGAATTCCGACGCGTACTCCAGATACAAGTTCTCCCAAGTCAGCGTGACGGTATGGGCTGATGAGTCGGTCGTCTGAGTAAATTGAAAGCCGTCCTTATAGCTGTCGTCTCCATTCTTGTGGTTTTGTGGATCCATCAGGTTTTTTCGGGTGGAAGTCCCGTATGAGTCATAGGACATATGATCGAACGTCGCGTAGACTCTTTCATCGTCTTGCTCATAGTACGGCAGGGCGATGGTAAGCTCTAGTGCCTTGAAGAACGAGGTCATCTCTATGTAATCCTTATCCGGGTTCAGCCAGATCTGCCTCAGGGAAAAAGGTTCCACCGTATTTGTTGGCACGCCGTTCTTCACGCCGACTTTTGAGAGTCTGGGGCCGGTCCGGAGGGCGCGTGATTGGGTCTCATACTGTCCTGTGATCGTGGGTGTAGCGGAGACTGTCTGGTATTCCTTCGTGTTAGTACCGTCGGTGTAGACTTTAATCTGCAGTTTCTTGTTAAGCTGCTGTTGCATGCTCCTGTTCCAGAGGGTGGTATCCGGAGCAAGAATGATGTTGAAGCTGTTTGTCTCCGCCGTATCTCTGAGGGAATAGGTGATGATGCCGTTTTCGGGTTGATAACCGCCATAGCTTGTTGTACTTTCCTGGTATTCAACACTGTTCACCATTCCGCCCCGGTCAGGAATCGGGTATTCCACCACAGTCAGTCCATCAGGCACTGTGATCTCCACCTTTTTATTTTGCAGATTCAGCTCACTGTCGACTACAAGATGCAGGGTGAATTGCTTAGAAAAGTCAACGGAAAAAGAAGTTGTCTCTGAGGAAGATTCACTTGAGGAGGATCCTTTTAACAAAGATTGATTCGTCTTGCCTTCTGCCCAGATTTCGGCGGTAACAATTTTCATTCCGGTGATTGGATTCGTATCGGTCTCGTCGCTAAGCGCCTGAATATTCGAGGTATCCACAGAATCGAAGGAAGTGTTGTTTTCGTTATCTTCCTCGATCTGGTTCTGCTCCTCCTCTTTTAGAAGGTCAGATGAGCGTCGGGCGGCATTGACCTGCTTTGAAAGATTGGGCTTGTCTTCTTCACTCGGCTTTAGTGCGTCCGCGTTTGTTTCTTTGTTATCTGGTTGTGAATTATCTGGTTGCGACGGCTGTGTAGTCGTGGATGAGGGGACTGTTTGGTTCTGCCCGCTTCCATTGCTCAATGTCGGGGTATCCGGATCCTCCACAAACTCAGAGGAAGTGGCAGTGTCACCTGTCTGGGTCTGGTTTTGTGTGTTATCCAGATTTGTTTGAGGTCTGTCAGGCGTTTCAGTATCGATTTGCGGTGGGTTTGCAGGAGTGGATGGGGAATCTGGTTGCTCTTGTCCATCGGCATTGTCTGGTGTCTGAATTTCCAGGCTGTCCACAAATTCGAGGAATTCTTCGATCTTATCCGGATCGATTTGTTCTTTTTCTTCCTCTTCCAGATCGTCAAAAGCTTTCTTGGCTTTCGCAGCCTGTTTTAAAAGATCAAGCTTGTCGTCTTCGTTTAAATCTGTTTCCTGCTCTTTTTGCTGTTCCATCAATTCGAGAACAGCGTCAATCTGCTCTTCCACAGGGCAGATGGGGCAGATAAAGCTGCATCTGGGGTTGTCCTCGGTGTAGCCGCAGTTCTCGTCATGATTATGGTGTTTGCACAGTTCTGTTTTGTCTGATTCCGGCTGGGTTGTAAGAGTAGAGGAATTATCAGGTTCCTGTTGTCCCCCCCCCTCAATAGTGGAGGATTCGAACGGATCCTGGGAGGTGTCGATTGCAGAGACTTCCATCATATTTGTGCTGAGCGCAACGCAAAGGGCTGCACTGGCAGCTCTGCACCAAAAATTAGCCATATTTTTATGTCGTCTCACTGATATAGTCCTTCCTTTCTAATCTAAAACAGCGATCCATACAGTTATATAGCAATGAGTATAACTATCCTTATAAGATACATATTTTGATTAACTTGTTACATCTTTAAATTATATGGTCAAGTGGCTTGAAATGAAAGATTTTTCTGATGTATCAGATAAAATAAACGATTTGAGGATGATTTTATCAGTGTTAATAACGCTTCATATAAAGCAAAAATATATAGATATACATTTGACTGTTTTTTCTTTATGGTTTTTATATAAAAGATGAATGCTGATTTTAACTGTACTTATAGATATATTTTGATGGTTTGCTTTAAAATGATGGTTGGAATAAGAAGACTGACAAAGTCTAATTCTTTATTCGTACAGTTGGATAGACTTGGTGATGACCTGAAGAATAAAATATCCAAATCAAGCATCGATATTACCTTTATATGACGTGAATCAGGTGTGAAAATTAGGCCTGCACTGAATTTGTAATTACCTTTATGGAGATTCGAAAAAATCAAATCAACCAGATGATGATATTCTTTGTCTTGACTATAATAAGCTCCAATAATTAAACGAAATGAAGCAGAAAGGAAAGCCGGCCGCTCGGGCCGGCACGGTACTTACATTGGGTGAAATCTGGGCTATTGAAGATGATCAGAATATCCGTGATATTTTGATGTATACCCTGCGCTCGACTGGATTTACAGCTCAGGGATTTGAAGAAGCTGCTCCCTTCTGGGAAGCTTTGAAAGATCATCATCCGGATCTGATTTTATTGGATATCATGCTTCCCAATACCGATGGGGTGGAAGTTTTAAAACGATTGCGGGCAAATCCGGCGACCCGGACCATTCCAATTATCATGACCACGGCTAAGGGTATGGAATATGACAAAATCCAGGCCCTTGAAGAAGGCGCCGATGACTATCTGGTCAAGCCTTTTGGAATGATGGAAATGGTTGCCCGGATCAAAGCGGTTTTGCGCCGTTGTCAGCAGGTCGAACTGACGAAAACTGACTGCCGGGATCTGGTTGAATCTGGATTGATCCACATGGATCTGGACAGTCGTAAGGCATGGTTGAAGGATGAAGAGCTGGATCTGACCCGTAAAGAATTTGACTTGCTTGCTTTACTTGTTAAAAATCCAGGAAAAGCGTTCAGCCGGGATGAGCTGCTGTATAAAGTCTGGCATACCGATTTTGCGGGGGAAACAAGAACAGTCGATGTTCATATCCGCTCGCTGCGTACAAAACTTCAAGAGACAGGGGAGCGAATCGAAACGGTTCGCGGGATTGGATACCGCCTGTCATCAAAGTCATGACCAAACGAATTTATCGTTCTATTCTCTGGGCGTGCCTGATCGTGATGGTTACGACTGTCGGCGCTACGGTCTATGCTCTGTATCAGGCATTTGTCCAAGAATCTGTCGCCCAGCTGGAAAAAGAAACGGAACTGGTTGCTTCGGCTTTAAATCAGGGCATTGATCCCGAAAAAGAAGTTGAAATTCTTGCGCTGGGGGACGTGCGCGTCTGTCTGATTGATTCCGATGGAATGGTTGTCTATGACTCTGCCCATCCGGGTCTGGAACAGAACCATAAAGACCGCGATGAAATCGTGCAGGCGATGAATACGGGCAAAGGCTTTTCGATCCGCCATTCTCATACAATCTCGGAAGAGACTTATAACTGTGCGATTCTGCTCAACAATGGATCGTATTTAAGACTGAGCCAGTCTCATTCTTCAATGCTCAATCTGTTCTTCCAGGCTGTTCTCCCCTTGGTTTTTGTTCTGCCGCTGGTGCTGCTGTTTGTCTGGGGACTGGCCAGAATTTTAAGCAATAATATTGTGGATCCGATCAACCGGATTGATCCTGGCAAGCCGCTGGACAATATTCCCTATGAGCAGCTGCGCCCGCTTCTGGAAAGACTGGACCAAGGCAATCGGCAGATTCACCAGCAGCTCTTACAGCTGGAAACCAGAAACCGTGAATTTGAAGCGTTGACCGCCAGTATGGATGAAGGCCTGCTGATGGTGTCAACGGAAGGCGGGCTGATCTATGCCAATCCGGCAGCAGCCAGAATCTTCAGTCTCCATGAAGACTGGCAGATTCAGGACCATCCAGATCTGGATGAAATGGTTCATCAGGCCCTGGCTGGCAGCAGTAAACAGAAAAACTGGAAGCGCAAAGGGAGAATCTATTCGCTGGAAGCCTCACCAGTGCGCAACAATGACCAATGCCTGGGTGCATTTATCCTGGCATTGGATGTGACAGAAAAGCTGGAGATGCAAAAGCGCCGGCAGGAATTTACGGCCAATGTGACGCATGAGCTCAAAACGCCCCTGCAGACGATTTCCTCTTCTGCCGAACTGCTCAATTCCGGTCTGGTCAAAGCAGAAGATGTTCCCCGCTTTTCAAGCTATATCTATCAGGAAGCTTCCCGTATGACTGACATGGTCAACGACATCATTCATCTGTCCCGCCTGGAAAATGAAACCGTCACAACGGATCAGAAAACCGACCTCAATGCAGTTTGTGCACGGTGTGTCGAAAAACTGAAACACAATGCGGAAGTCCGCAATGTAACGCTCCATTTTGAAGGAAAGAGTGCCTGGGTGGATGGCAGTGAAGTGGACCTCAAATCCATCGTCAAAAACCTGATCGAAAACGCAATTCACTATAATCGTCCGGAAGGTGAAGTCTGGGTGACAGTGGATTCGGATCAGAAGCAAGTGGTTTTAAAAGTACGGGATACTGGAATGGGGATTCCATCACAATACCGAGAGCGGATCTTTGAGCGCTTCTTTACCGCTGATCCTTCCCGATCTCAATCCGGCACCGGTCTGGGTCTGGCTATTGTCCGCCATGCAGTCGACAATCTTGGCGGCACAATTGACGTCACCTCAAAAACCGGAGAGGGGAGCACATTTACGGTCCGTCTTCCCAAAGCAGCTCTGAATATGGAAGTAAATGTGGAAGAGACCGACACGAAAGGCGATCCTGCCATTTGATTCCAGCCATCATGGACGTTTTTTATGAACTGGCTCTTTTTCGGTTGTGTGAATCAAAAGAATTGGCCATAGTCAACCAAACGGTCTTTAAAGCAGGAACAGGAGGCGGCAGTCAAACAGAGAGTAAAACAACAGTAAAAAATGAAGCGGCAGATCTCATGAAGCGGCAGTATAAATATGAGGATGGACAGTTAAAAATGAGGAAGATAGAAAGATGAAAATGGCAAGAGAAAACGCAGCGAACCTCCCTTTAAAAATGCGCAACAGAATCACCAGACTGGATCATGCCTACAGTGATGAAAAGTTGATCATGATCAAAAATCCGCCAATACCGCCAGCGCTGCCGATTCTTGTTGAAGACTATCAGTTTGCGCAGCCGGATTCTAAGCTGATCGCCCAATGGAAGCAGGCGCTGGTCGATCTGGATTTTGTCCAGAATCTCGATGAAGCCGAATTCCAGTGGCAGCGTATGGTGAAAGCGGATGAGAAATTTTTATTGGACCATCTGTACATGATTGTCGATGCCAAGGGAAATCTTGCCTGCTCAGCTGGTTTATGGCCCTATAAAGAAGTCGAAAATGGAATGCGGCTGCATTGGGTGTTTACTGTCCCGGCTTATCAGCATAAAGGACTGGCCAGATTGGCAGTCCAGAAATGCTGCTATGAATTTGGAAAGGAGTTTAAAAATCAGCCGATCTATCTTTCTACACAGGCTTCTTCCTGGCCCGCGATTGTTTTGTATGAATCAGAAGGATTTGAGCCCTATACACCGACGCCACAGGCAAAGCAAGCGTGGGATCAGGCCAGAAAGCAGATCCTTCAAGGAGAACAGATCCAGATCTGAAATTAATTTCACAATTATGAAATAACGGTGGATTTAATTACAATTTAATGTGCGAAGAAAGCGGATTATGAGGACGCTTTCTTTTCTTTTTGTGTGAAAATTATCAGAAAGGCTTAAACCCATCTGCTTTAAGGGATAAAATCGTCCTCAGCAAGATGCTTATCGACAATTTTTTAAGCACTTTTTTTGATCGACCTTTAGGCGACTATTAAGATTAGCTTAAGGAAAAGATCTCTGAATCCTCCAAGATGCCAGCTGTGAAAATGACCTGAAGTCTGGTCGGAAACACGTATTCTTTTCGGGGAACAGGTTTTGATCCTTCCTGTATCTGCCGCAAAAACAGATCCCTTATCGACCAGAAAGGAACCAGCACTATGACAAAAACACAGAAGAAAAGATTCATGACCGCCTTATTCTGCCTTGGCTTGGCTTCCTACATCGTCAATGCCTTTAACCCCTTTGCGATTGATGGCGCTGAACTTACCGTAGAAGAAATGGCTCTCGCCATTGAATAAGCTCACTGAAATGACCATTGGGATGAACTTTGATTCCACCTGACCAGAAGCAATTTGCTTTTCATTTTCGTTTGATGGATTCAGCTGTAATTTGGCTTTGATTATGGTTGTGATATTCCTGTTCATTTTTCCTCCTTTCGAAAAAACGGAGTCTTGTTCGGACTCCGTTTTTTCGTGGTTTCTTAAAGAATGGCAACGCCAGAAGGATTCACCTGAAAGGGACGACAAAAAAACTGGCAGCTCAAATTTGCTTGCTGCCAGAATTTGTTTGTTTTTTACAGACCATTGCCTGGCTGCTTATTTTGCTGCATAGACTGGATCGTCCAGCTTATCTGCTTTATTAAAGATCAGAATTCCGATCACAAACAGGATGGCCAGCGTGCCGACGGCAATATTTTGCTGACCGGTAATCTGTGTAATCACGCCAACGATCGTTGTGCCTAAAAAGCTTGCGCCTTTACCGGCAATATCATACAGACCAAAGTATTCACCGGCCTGATCTTTTGGAATGATCCGGGCAAAGTAGGAACGGGACAGAGCCTGTAATCCACCCTGGAAAAGACCGACGGCTACGGCCAGAACCCAGAACTGCCAGATAGAATGCATGAACAGAGCGAAGAGTGCGATGCAAAGGTAGGCGAAGATTCCAATTTTGATCAGCTGACCGACCGGACGGGTGTTGGCAAGATAGCCAAACAGAATGGCGGAAGGGAAGGCCACGATCTGTGTCAGAAGCAGGGCCATTAACAGACCAGTCTGATCCAGGCCCAGCGAAGTTCCATAAGCGGTCGCCAGGTCAATAATGGTGTACACGCCATCAATATAGAAGAAGAAGGCCAGCATGAATAAGAAGACTTTCTTCTGGTTACGGATATCTTTAAACGTATGACCAAGACGTCTGAAGGTTGCTTTCAGAGCTGATCCTTCTGGCGGGATGGAGTGAGCCTGCTTATAGCTGCGGGCAAGCGGCAAGGTAAAGGCTGCCCACCAGATGGCATTTAAGGCAAAGACCAGAATCATCACCACATGGAAACTGAGGCCCAGGGTTCCCTGACCTAAGATCAGTCCCAGCGAGACGATAAATGGAACGCAGCTTCCAAGATAGCCCCAGGCATATCCTTTAGAGGAAACTTCATCCATTTGGTCTTCCGAGCAGACATCGACTAACATCGAGTCATAGATGACCAGAGAAATCGAGTAGAGAATCTTGGTCAGCACAAACAGAATCAGGAAGGCTGCCCAATGCGATGGAATCCAGAAACAGAACAACAGGAATGCACCACCCAGAGCATTGAGTAAGAAGATCTTTTTCTTTTTGTGGGGGAAGTCAGCCAGCGTTCCCATTAAGGGCCCGGCAATTGCAACAATGACGGTCGCAATACTTGTTCCGTATGACCACCAGGTCAGATAGTCGGCTTCAGACAGGCCCTGCCCAGTGGCCAGCGAGTTAAAGTAAATGGGCAGAATTGATGCGGTTAAAAGAACAAATGCAGAGTTGCCCACATCATACAAAATCCACTTGAAATCAAGAGATTTCAGTTTATTTGGCTTTTTTGACATATTGAAAGCACCTTTCTTACGTTCAGTTTAACATTTATGAAAGAATCTCCTGTCCTCCCGCTCTGAATTCATGCCCGAAAATGAATCGTCTGATCTGGATTGGCTTTCAATGGCCGGTAAATCGTTTAGAAATCCTCTTTTGTTTCGACTGCCAACAAATGGGCAAATGGTTGACTGGCTGAAAGTTTGGTTTGTGTATCTCGCTCAAAGGATGCCTGGGATTTTAGATCTGTTTTTCTTCCTTAATTTTTCGTCTTCTTCACTTTTCCGTCTTCTTCTGTTGTGTCCAGATTCTTATTTTTCGCAATCAGAAAGGATCCAGTGCTATACTAAGACCAGAAAAAAACGAGACACCCAAAAGGAAATGAAGTTCTTCCCGGAGTTTTCCAAACCGCCAATCAGGCTGATGACTTCTGCAGGCTTTTTTGTCATGCAGAAAGCATCAGCCTTTTTTGTCTTTTGCCCTGCGCATTCTTTCTAACTTTCTTTGGCTTTCTTTGCTCTGGATTTTGCTTTTCATGGCGGCTGAAAAGGAAGGCAGAAAATGATCGCACACCAGGGCAGTCTGCCTGAGCGCAGAAGCAGAAAACAGTCCAGCCAGGAAAAAGAACGGCTAAGAAAAAGAGAAAAAAATAAAAAAAGAACGGCCGAGAAAAGAGCAGCTGAGAGAGACAAAGAAATCGCTGGCGAGAAATTAACCTGTCCAATGAAGAGCCAATGCCAGAAACAGACCAGGCTGGGATCTGTCGTATGGCGTTTATGGATGGAAGTTTGGAAGAATGTATGGGTTGGGCAGCCTTTTGGAGTGGAAAGCAGCAAAGAAGAGAAAGGATGAATGAAGATGTTTTTTTCACTGGCTTTAATTCTTCTGGCTGGGCTGAGCCTTGGCTGGATTTGCAAGAAAATCGGTCTGCCGCCGCTTATTGGCATGATCGCAGCAGGAATTCTGATTGGCCCGTATGGTCTGAATTTTCTGGATGCGAATACGTTAGCGATTGGAGCAGATCTTCGTAAGATCGCCCTGCTTGTGATCCTGACCAGAGCCGGTTTGAATCTGAATCTGGACGATCTGAAAAAATGCAGCGTGCCGGCCATTTTAATGGCGTTTGTTCCGGCTACCTGTGAAATCATCGGGACAGTGATTCTGGCGCCAATGATTTTGCATATAACCTGGATCGAAGCGGCTGTGCTTGGCAGTGTCATTGCGGCGGTTTCACCAGCCGTTGTGGTGCCGCGCATGATCAAGCTGATTGAGCAGGGGTATGGAACCAGGCAGGCAGTTCCGCAGATGATTCTGGCTGGATCCAGCCTGGATGATATTTATGTCATTGTTCTGTTTTCGGTCTTCAGTTCTATGGCCGCTGGCGGCAGTTTTCAACCGGCGATGCTGCTCGATATCCCGGTTTCGATTGTCCTGGGACTTGCCGGTGGAGCGGCCTGCGGGTGGACTCTTGGCAGGTTTTATTCCAAAATCAGCCTGCGTAAAGAGATTTACGCAATTCAGTTTTATGCAATTACTTTTCTTTTGGTTGCCATTGAAAATGCACTGACCGACAAGGTTCCATTTTCTTCTTTGCTCGCCGTTATGACCTTCGCCTTTATTCTCAAACGGCAGGCACCTGAAACGGCGGCTGAGATTAAGAAAACTTCAGATGCAATCTGGGTTCTGGCTGAGATTTTCCTGTTTGTTCTGGTTGGGGCAGTGGTCAATGTCAGCTATGCCTTTGGCTGTGGTCTGCAGGCTGTTGCACTGTTAGCATTGGTGCTGGTTTTTCGAATGGCAGGCGTCTGGCTTTGTGTACGATTTGCACCCATGGATGCGAAAAGCCGTCTGTTCTGCATGATTGCCTATACGCCAAAAGCGACTGTTCAGGCTGCTATTGGAGCGATTCCATTGAGCATGGGGCTGGCATGCGGACAGACTGTTCTGACTCTTGCGGTCCTCTCGATTCTGCTCACTGCCCCGCTGGGGGCTTTTGCGATTGATCATCTATATCCACGGCTGCTGACCAAGGATGAAAGATGAATCCATAAAGAATTGCGTCATAAAGATTCAAAATGGAAGAAGAGCCAAATGGAAGAAGAGATCACGAAGAAAACGATGGAAACTGGCAGAAAAGAAATCTGCCAAAACAGGTTCACCTCTTCAGACCAACATCTTTCGCATAAACCCGTAAAATAGAGTTGTTCATCAGCCAGAAGTCATGGTCCAGAAATCAGCACGAATGAGCAGAAGGAGCCCATAAGATCGATGGACGCTGAAGCTGAAGCCGAAGTTTTTAAGACGAATGGAGAAATTGACACAGGCTGAACTGCAATGAGACATGATTCCAGCAAGGAAGCAGGAGTCCAGATGGTTAGGTGAAGAGAATTTTCAGATAGGCGTCTGGATCTGGTTTCGTTTTGGAAAATCTGGAAGGAAAGGGGCGGCAGTTTCTGTTTTGGCCAGTTTCACAAGGGCTGAAAGTCTCCCTGTCGCGGCGAAGTGAATGAAAATTGTATTGCTTGAAGATCTGGGCGTAAGTCCAGAATGGATCGAAAAAGAAGCTGAAAAACTGCGGGCCATGGGGCATACCTTTGAATCCTATGCACGCACAACCGACCTTGATCTGCTGAAAAAGGAGAGTGAAGGAGCAGATGTAATCATGCTGGCCAATATGCCGATGGATGCCAGCCTGATCGAAGCTGATCCAAACCTGAAGTTTATTGATGTAGCCTTTACTGGAGTTGACCACATTCCAGTGGCACTGGCCAAAGAAAAGGGGATTGCTATTTCTAATGCCTCTGGCTATGCCAATGATGCGGTTGCTGAACTGGCCGCTTTCATGAGTACGGATCTGCTCCGCCATGTCAGTCCACTGGAAGAGCGCTGTCGTCAGGGTGGGACCAAAGCGGGTCTGCGCGGTTCTTTATTAAAAGGAAAGACGGTCGGCATCGTTGGAGCGGGTGAAATTGGAACCCAGACAGCCAGATTACTGAAAGCCTTCGGCTGCAGGGTTCTTGGCTATCGCCGCCACAAAATTACCGATCCGGTTTACGATGCGCAGGTCAATCTGGATACCTTGTTAAAAGAATCGGATATCGTTTCGCTGCATGTTCCATTAACGGATTCGACCCGCCATATGATTGGCAAAGAACAGCTGGCTTTAATGAAACCATCCGCGATCCTGATCAACACGGCCAGAGGAGCAGCCGTGGATGAGCAGGCATTGGTGGAAGCTTTAAACAATGGCCAGATCGCAGGAGCCGGCATTGATGTCTTTGATCTGGAACCGCCGCTTCCCAAAGACTATCCACTGCTGCAGGCGAAAAATACGATCGTGACTCCGCATATCGGATTTGATTCGATTGAATCCATGGAAAAGCGGGCTGAGATTGTATTCGATAATCTCTACGCTTTCCTGGATGGAAAGCAGAACAACAAAATCTGTTAGATTTAGATATACATCATAGAACTTAAAGCTGATCTTTTTTGTGAATGGAAAACGAACAATAACGCGGATAATGCGGACAATAAGGAAACAAGAGTGAACAGCTGGGGCAATCCAGAAATCTGTTGACCCGTATTGATTTGCAAAATGAGCGGAAAGTCTGTGGAATCCGGAAGCTTGCGCACGTCGGGATTGACGGAAAATCCGCAATTTGTTACTGTTTCAGTACAGCGTAAATTTCGGACTAACAGAAACAGAGCCGTCTTTTCAGAGAGTTTGCGGTTGGTGCAAGCAAACAGCGGTGTTTCTGATCTCACCGCAAGAGCTGTCAGCAGACCTGCTTTATAGGCATTCGAGCGCATGATCCAATTTCGATCATGAACCAAGGTGGTACCGCGTAACGACGTTTACGTCCTTCTGGATTCTGGAAGGGCGTTTTTTCTTTGTCCGGCAGGCTGCAGACCGTAAGTTCGAATTCGTATAGAAACGAAAGGAAAATTGTATGTACGACCATCAACAAGTAGAAAAGAAATGGCAGAAGTACTGGGAAGACAACAAGACCTTTAAAACGGATACAAGTGATTTTTCCAAGCCGAAATACTATGTTCTTGACATGTTCCCGTATCCATCTGGAAACGGTCTTCATGTCGGCCATCCTGAGGGGTATACCGCAACGGATATTGTTGCCCGCAAAAAACGAATGGAAGGCTATAACGTTCTGCACCCAATGGGGTTTGACTCCTTTGGTCTGCCAGCTGAACAGTTCGCCATCCAGACTGGCCACCATCCTTCTATCTTTACGGAAACCAACATTGATCACTTCCGTGAGCAGATTAAATCCTTAGGATTCTCCTACGACTGGGATCGCGAAATTGCGACCTCTCATCCAGATTACTATAAATGGACCCAGTGGATTTTTACGAAGCTGTACGAAAAAGGCTTAGCGTATATTGATGAAATCCCTGTAAACTGGTGTCCGGAGTTGAAATGCGTTCTGGCCAACGAAGAAGTAATCGATGGCAAATCCGAGCGCGGCGGCTATCCAGTTATCCGCAAACCGATGCGGCAGTGGGTTTTAAAAATCACTGAATATGCGGATCGTCTGTTAGAGGATCTCGACCTAGTTGACTGGCCGCAGTCCACCAAAGAAATGCAGAAAAACTGGATCGGTAAATCCAAAGGGGCCAACGTTGTCTTCAAAGTGGACGGCCACGATAAAGAGTTCACCGTTTTCACCACCCGCTGCGATACCTTATTTGGAGCAACCTATTGCGTTATGGCGCCAGAACATCCTTATGTCGATGAAATCACGACGCCAGAACAGAAAGCAGCTGTTGATGAATACAAGAAGATCTGTGCAACCAAATCGGATTTGCAGCGTACTGATTTGAATAAAGACAAAACCGGTGTGTTCACAGGTGCTTATGCGATCAACCCGGTGAACGGCAAGAAAATCCCAATCTGGATTTCTGATTATGTTTTAGCAAGCTACGGAACAGGAGCCATTATGGCTGTGCCTGCTCACGATACCCGTGACTATGAATTCGCCAAAAAATTCGGTCTGGACATTATCCCTGTCCTTGAAGGCGGAGATATCGAAAAAGAAGCCTGGACAGAAGATGGCACTCATATCAACTCCGAATGGCTCAATGGCCTGGGCAAACAGGAAGCCATTGATAAAATGATCGAATGGCTCGAAGAAAACCATGTCGGTGAAGCCAAAACGACCTACAAACTGCGTGACTGGCTCTTCTCCCGTCAGCGTTACTGGGGTGAACCAATTCCAATCATCCATATGGAAGACGGAACCACCAGAACCGTTGATATCGATCAGCTTCCATTGGAACTGCCTGCAACGGATAACTTCCAGCCTGCAGACAATGGTGAATCGCCACTGGCAAACTGCACAGACTGGCTGAATGTTGAAATCGATGGTGTCAAGGGTGTGCGTGAAACCAACACCATGCCGCAGTGGGCCGGAAGCTGCTGGTACTACCTGCGCTATATTGATCCGCACAATAACGATGAAATTGCTGATCCTGAACTGCTCAAACACTGGCTGCCCGTCGATCTTTACATCGGTGGCGCTGAACATGCCGTTCTGCACTTACTGTATGCCCGTTTCTGGCACAAAGTTCTGTATGATTTAGGCGTCGTTCCAACAAAAGAACCATTCCAGAAACTGTTCCATCAGGGCATGATCCTGGGAAGCAATGGCGAAAAAATGTCCAAATCCCGCGGCAACGTCGTAAACCCCGATGAAATCGAAGAATCTCATGGTGCGGATGCTTTGCGTGTGTATGAAATGTTCATGGGACCACTCGAATCCGGTCTGCCATGGTCTGAAACCGGCCTGGATGGAACCAGAAGATGGCTTGAACGTGTATGGCGCTACTTCACAAGCGTTGCCAACTACAGCGATGAAAACGATGGGGCTTTAGATAAAGTCTATAACCAGACAGTCAAGAAAGTTTCCAACGACATTGATTCGCTTAACTTCAACACAGCCATTTCTCAGATGATGATCTTCATGAATGAAGCCTATAAGGCAAAATCGATCTATCGTCCTTATGCCGAAGGCTTCGTGAAGATGTTCTCCACTTTCGCTCCTCATTTAGGTGAAGAAATCTGGCAGCACATGGGCCACGATCATACGATCGCTTATGAACCATGGCCGACCTGGGATGAATCGAAGCTCGTTGAAGAAATGAACACAATCGTCGTTCAGGTCAATGGTAAAGTGCGTGGTCGGTTTGAAGCGCCAGTGGGCACAGCTGAAGATGCCTTAAAAGAAGAAGCGATGGCTTTACCATCAGTTCAGAAACATACCGAAGGCAAAGAAATCAAGAAAGTCATTGTCATTAAAGGCAAAGTGGTCAACATTGTTGCCAAGTAGTCCAGCAAATTGAACTCTGACTCTGGAATCTGACGCTGACTTCTGGCTTTCGAGTCTGGCTTTACAGGCCAATCTGAAGATTCTGATTTGGAAAGCCTGGTCTTTGGATCTGAAAATTTTGAAATTGAATCCGCCTCGAATGCCTGGCATTCGGGGCATTTTTTTGCCTAAATTATCAGCAGTGCTTTATCTATAGTAGTTAGCAGCTCTATGTATAGCTGAAGGATACCGATTGTCCTCAACATCCCAACCAACGGTGATATGCCAATCGGTTACTGTTCACACGCTCTCTGGAAGAATCTGAAGAAAGTTTTTTCGTATTTCCTTTGCATAGAGTAAGTGAGAAGACGAGAAAGTCATTCGAATCGTATCTGCCAGGAGGGCAATTTGGAAGGAAGAAACGGATGATTTGGAAAGTAAAGGTGAGATTTATGACTGATGAATATGATTCCAGCCAAAGAAAGGAAAACTCTTATGCCAAAGTTTTGAAAAAGCAGATTACCATCAACTTGAGTGATGAAATTGTTGATTATTTTAAAAGTCAGTCAGCGGAATGCAAAATCCCCTATCAGACGCTCATCAAGTTGTATCTTCAGAATTGTATAGATCGCCAAGCAAAGCCAAAATTAGAATGGTTTTTATTAGAGCTTAGAGTGTTGGGCTTTGAGTTTTTTTGATGTGCGGGGCAGGGTGCTTAATTTTCTGGTGAAAGTTCAGTGATCACGGTTTTTCATCCCCAATTGTAGATAGGCCGAAGCGATCCGACCGTAAGGAGAGTCGTGAAGGAAGGTTAAAACATCGAGCCTATCAACAAAGAACACCAATCTATGTTGACATCGTCTTGATGATCTGGTTAAATGGTCCACGTACAACGGATTGTTACTAGGGCGGACTAGGCTATACCTTATGTACATACGAAAACCAAAGAAAACACTTAGATTTCTGGCGTTTTTCGTGTGTCTGCAGGTATGGCCTTTTTTATTTGGCTTACGGTACAGTTGGTTTACGCAGAAAGGATGAGAAAGTATGAACGTTGAAAAAGTCATTAACAATAACCTGGTGCGCTCCCGGGATCTGAAAGGTCATGAAATTCTGGTCATGGGCAGCGGTCTTGGTTTCAAGAAAAAACCAGGAGATGAAGTTGACAGTCTGAAAGTTGAGAAGATCTACCATCTCGATACCCCAAAAGAACAACAGGATCTGGAGCTGATTCTGGCCAGAGCTCCCCTGGAAGTCTTGCAGGCGGTCAATGAAATTGTGGCTTATGGCAAAAACAGTCTGCACACCGAGCTCAGTGACGGGCTGACAATAAGCCTGGCGGATCATATCTCATTTGCTGTGAAACGACACCGTGAAGGTCTGGATTTACGAAACGCCCTGCTCAGTGAACTCCGTTCGTTTTACCCACATGAATATGAAATTGGAAAGGTTTCGCTGCAGATTATCCAGAAATACACAGGAGAACTGCTGCCGGAAGATGAAGCAGGCTTTATCGCTCTGCATTTCATCAATGTAACCAGCCAGATGAATTCCATGTCGGAAACCAATGAAATGATGCAGCTGATTCGAAAGATTCTCTCGCTGGTGGAATACGATTGCCAGATTGAACTTAATCGCAAATCGATTCAGTATGAACGATTTGTGACACATCTGAAGTATTTTTCCCGTCGGCTTTTTGCCGAAAAGCAGGGAGAAGAAACAAAGACTGATCCCGGTCTATACCAGATGATCAAGAGCAGTTACAAAAAGGCATATCTTTGTGCTTTGAAGGTAGCCAATCTCACCATGACCGAATACGGAAAGAAGCTTTCGGATGAGGAACTCATTTATCTCTCGATTCACATCAACCGGCTGATTGATCTTTTCAATCAGAACAACCGAAACGATCTATAAGAAGTGATCCTCTTACAGGATTCATACACAGAACAGAAAGGACCATTATGAACTATCAGGAACTTGGCACCAGAATTCTGGACCTGGTTGGCGGCGAAAAAAACGTCACCGGTCTGACTCATTGCGCGACCCGGCTCCGCTTTAACCTGCAAGATGAAAGTCTTGCAAAAACCAACGAACTCAAAGAAACCCCTGGCGTTCTGGGCGTTGTCCAGAGCGGGGGACAGTATCAGGTGATCATCGGCAACGATGTCAATCATGTCTACAAACCAATTGCTCAGGCATGCAGGCTGGAAGAAAAAGGATCTGCTCCAGCCCCAGAAGAAAAGAAAGGTCTTGGCAGCCGTCTGATCGATACCATCACGGGTATTTTTACCCCGGTGCTTCCAGCCATTACGGCTGCTGGTATGCTCAAAGCTGTACTGGCTTTATGCAGCGCGTTTGGCTGGCTGAATACTTCCTCTGAAACTTATCAGATTATTAACTTCATGGCCGATGCAGCGTTTTACTTCCTGCCCATCCTGCTGGCCAATTCTGCAGCAAAGAAATTCAACTGCAACCCCTATATCGCTATGCTGTTAGGCGGTATTTTGCTTCATCCAAACTTTATTTCCATGGTTGCTGCTGCCAAAGAAGCACAGACAACCATCAGCTTTTTAGGGCTGCCTGTTTACAGTGCAACCTATTCAAGCTCGGTAATTCCAATCATTCTGATTGTCTTAGCCCAGAGCTACATTGAACCATTTGCGGATAAAATCAGTCCGAAAGCGATTAAGTTCTTCACCAAACCACTGATCACTGTTCTGGTGACTGGTCTGCTTGGTCTTCTGGTACTGGGTCCGATTGGTTACATCCTGGCTTCCTGGATTGCCGATGGCATCAACCTCCTCAATACATATGTAAGCTGGCTGGTTCCATTAGTGCTTGGTGGTCTGTTCCCGCTGTTAGTTATGACCGGAACACACTATGGAATCATCCCAATCGGCATCAACAACCGTATGACCACCGGTTTCGATACCATTGTTTACCCAGCTAACCTTTGTTCCAACATGGCACAGGGAGCGTCTTCCTTTGCGGTTGCGATGAAGACCAAAAAGCTGAAAGTTCGCGAACTGGGTTACTCCGCCGGGATCACGGCTGTGTGCGGAATTACTGAGCCTGCTTTATACGGAATCAACATGCGCTATAAAACACCGCTGATTGCTGCCTGCGTTGGTGGGGCCTGTGGTGGTCTGTATGTCGGTCTGATGGCTGTTCGCAACTATGCGGGGGGATCTCCAGGACTGATGACTCTGCCTGGCTACATTGGTGAACGTGGTTTTTATGATCTGATGCATGCCTGCATCGGGGCAGCCATTGCTTTTGTTGTCTCCTTTGCGGTTACTTTTGTACTGTTCAAAGACGAAAATGAAGGACTGAAAGCTGCAGCGGGAATGAAAACCAAAAAAGAAACTGAAAAAGAAGAACCCAAAGAAAAAGAGGCTGGAAGCACAAAAGCCTCTGGATCTATTCTCAATGAAACATCCGTAGAGATTGCCGCTCCAGTCAATGGAAAACTGGTTCCTTTAGCCGAAGTCAATGATCCAACGTTCGCCCAGGAAATCCTCGGCAAAGGCTTTGCGATGATTCCAGAAGATGGCCACTTTGTTTCTCCGATCAAAGGTGAAATTGTGATGGTCTTCAATACGGAGCATGCGATTGGCCTGCGCTCTGAAAATGGAGCGGAAATCCTGATTCATGTCGGCCTGGATACAGTCAATCTTGGCGGTAAACATTATCATGCGCTCGTAAAAGCGGGTGATAAAGTTGAAGTCGGTACTCCGATTCTGAATGTCGAACTCGATGAAGTCAAAAAAGCTGGCTATGACGTAATCACGCCGGTTCTTGTGACCAATATCAACGAATTCCCTGATGTTCTGGCCAGTGTGCCTGGCCAGGTGAAAGCCGGAGACGTTGCCGGACGGGCATTTCGTTAATTTTTCTTGCTGTCTGTGAGTCCTTGGCTCACAGACATTTTTAAAACCAGTTTCTACGCTGAATCAATGATGAATCAATAACGAATCCTTGACGATCCATTGAAAAGAACGCAGAAATAAACAATACACAACGATTAAAAAGAGAAAAGGATAAAAGTATGAGTTTTCCAAATGATTTTTTATGGGGCGGCGCAACGGCTGCCAATCAGGTTGAAGGCGGATGGAATGAAGGCGGTCGCGGGCTGGCCAATGTAGATGTCACACCCTGGGGAGCGGATCGCCGAAAGGTAATGAGTGGAACCGCAAATGCGCATGCTCTGGACCAGAATCATTTCTATCCTGGTCTGGAAGCAGTGGATTTTTATCACCATTATAAAGAAGACATTGCATTGTTTGGGCAGATGGGCTTCAAGGTCTTCCGGATGTCGATTGCCTGGAGCCGGATTTTCCCAAATGGCGATGAAGAAACACCAAATGAAGAAGGCCTGCAGTTTTATGAGGATGTCTTTAAAGAACTGCAAAAATACGGTATTGAACCACTGGTCACCATTACACATTTTGACTGCCCGATGCATCTGATTACGGAGTATGGCGGCTGGAAAAATCCGAAACTGATCGAATTTTACAAACGCCTCTGTACTGTGCTGTTCACGCGTTTTAAACCGTATGTAAAGTGGTGGCTGACATTCAACGAAATCAACATGATTTTACACCTGCCGTTTATGGGAGCAGGTCTGGAATTTGAAGAAGGAGAAGATCAGGAAAAGGCTAAATACCTGGCTGCTCACAATGAACTGCTCGCCAGTGCCTGGGCAGTAAAGATCGGTCATGAAATCAATCCTGAAAACAGGATTGGCTGCATGGTTGCGGCGGGAGAGTTTTATCCATATTGCTCAATGCCGGAAGATGTATTTCTGGCCAAGGAAAAGGAACGTGAAAACCTGCTGTTTATCGATGTGCAATCGAGAGGCGAGTATCCAAGATATGCCCAGAAGATGTTTGAAAGAATGGGACTGGATCTTGGAATGAGTCCTGACCAGGAAAACCTGCTCAAAGACAATACTGTTGATTTCATCAGCTTCTCCTACTATTCAACGCGCTGCGTTTCGACTCGTCCGGAGGCAGGAGAACAGGTGGGGAATGCTTTTAAAGGCGTCAGAAATCCTTATCTGAAAGCCAGTGACTGGGGCTGGGCGATTGATCCGCTGGGACTTCGCACGACGATGAATTCTCTGTATGATCTCTACCAGAAGCCATTATTTATCGTTGAAAACGGATTGGGCGCAACAGATGAACTGATCAAAGACGAAAATGGCGAATGGACAGTTGCGGATGATTACCGTATTGAATATCTCAAAGCGCATATTCAGGCGATGAAAGATGCTGTTGAGCTGGATGGCGTTCCTTTACTTGGCTATACTTCCTGGGGCTGTATTGACCTGGTCAGCGCTTCGACTGGTGAGATGAGCAAACGCTATGGTTTTATTTACGTCGACCGCGATGATCAAGGCAATGGAACACTCAAACGATACAAGAAAAAATCGTTTGACTGGTATAAGAAGGTCATCGCTTCCAATGGTGAGGACCTTTCGAACAACTGATCCACAATGGACTTGACGATCTTCGCTTCGATCGATTTTCCAATGGAAAATGAGCGAATTAAAAAATTGGCGGAGAAGGTCGATTCTGAACCAAAAGAGCGGGCAGCCTATTTTGCTTTCTTTTTTCAGGCAGAATTATCCGTCAAAATGCGAAGAGAGTTGATTAATGAATTCTCTACGTTATAATCGAGATCACAAGCGTTGAAGAGAAATAGTACACAGAACCCGTCTTTTTTCAGAGAAATGCCGGTCGGTGCAAGGCATAAAAGCGGACTGTCGAATACACCTTGGAGCTTTCCGATGGAACGTAATCCTGCGTTAAAGGAAAAGTGCATTAAACGAAGAAGTTTGATGAAGTAAGGTGGTACCGCGCATTGTCGTCCTTGACAGGCGCGGTTTTTCTTTTTATTCATCGTTTTTTAATAGAAATATGAAATTTGGAGGATAGAGACAATGAACTTTTACGATGAGCTCAAATGGAGAGGTCTGGTCAATGATGTCACCTCTCCCGATATCGAAGATGAAATCAACAATGGCGGACTGACTTTTTACATTGGTACTGACCCAACGGCTGATTCTTTACACATCGGCCATTACAGCTCGCTGCTGATGGCTAAACGTCTGGAACAGCACGGTCATCATCCACTGATGCTTGTTGGGGGCGCTACCGGATTTATTGGGGATCCAAAAGCGACTGGTGAGCGTAAAATGCTGACAAAAGAAGATCTGGAGCACAATTTCAATGCCCTGCATAACCAGATTGACAAACTCTGGGGCTTTGAAATGGTCAACAACCTCGACTGGACCAAAGATCTGTCCATTATCGACTTCTTAAGAGATTACGGAAAATTCTTCAATGTCAACTACATGATCAACAAGGAAACCGTAAAACGTCGTCTGGAAACGGGTATTTCCTACACAGAGTTCTCCTACATGATCTTACAGGCTTTAGATTTCCTGCATCTGTTTGAAGACAAAAACTGCCGTATGCAGATCGGTGGACAGGATCAGTGGGGCAACATCACTTCCGGTCTGGAACTGATTCGTAAAAAACACGGCGCCGAAACCAAAGTGTATGGGCTGACCATGCCGCTCATCACCAAGGCAGATGGCACAAAATTCGGTAAGTCCGAAACTGGAACAGTATGGCTTGATCCTGCAAAAACTTCGCCATTCCAGATGTACCAGTTTTTGGTCAATACCGAAGACTCCAAAGTCATTGAATACCTCAAAAAGCTGACTTTCCTGAGCGTGGAAGACATTATGGATCTTGAACGTGAAGTGGAAGAAAATCCAGGTGCCCGTAAAGCCCAGAAACGTCTTGCGGAAGAAGTTGTCCGTGATCTGCACGGTCAGGAGGCTCTCGATACGGCATTAAAGATCACCAGCGCTCTGTTCACCGGAAGTCTTCAGGATCTGAATGAAGAACAGCGTCGTCAGGCTGTAGCTGACATGGAAAAAATCGAACTCCCAGCTGGCAAGCTTGAAGATATTCTTGTTGGCGGTAAGATTGCTTCTTCCAAACGGGAAGCTCGTGAATGGACCAAAGGCAATGCCATTTCTCTGAATGGTGTTAAAGTCAATGATCCTGCCATGATGATTGATAAATCCCAGGCTTACGTTGATGACGTCATCTTGATCCGTCGCGGTAAAAAGAAAAACTATGCCATCGTTCTTAAAGAAGAAGCGTAGTTGAACACATACGACGATTAAGCTCAAATAATCAGCTAACCGATTCATCAGCCAATAAATCTACTGACTAATAAACCCGAAGCTTTCCATATAATAATGGATGGATTCGGGTTTTATTGCGTAGAAAAGTAATGAGAGAACCGATATCGATATATAGAATAACCGATATCGATATATAGAATAAGGAAAGAAGCCAGAAAATCATCACCAGCAAGCTCTTTCAGATAGAGGATAGAGTGTTCTTATCGCTCATAAAGTGGACGATTTTCATCTCATCTTTGCATATGGCTGACTAGCCGGATCATCTGTTTTAGATTATGTTAGGATGAATTCGATTGTTGAGCCGGTGCGAGAGTCCGGTGACAGAGAAGGAGATTCTGATGCCAATCCCTGCTGAAATTCTGGCCGTGCCACGGCCTAAAGATACAATTGTTGTCTGCGATGGCAAAAATAAAGATCACTATACAGTCCGCCAAAGAGTTGGCTGTAAGCACGCC
>CAJTVE010000024.1 GCA_910579655.1 uncultured Allobaculum sp.
CCCGTCTTTAACTCGCGTTTTTTCAACCACAAATGAATTTATAGGTGGGTCTCATCCACTTACAAATTTATATTTCCTTTTTAAGTGTGCCGGGCATGGCACTTAACTCGCTGGTGAAAGTCCAGCCACGGGTTTACATCGCCAAGTGTAGAAAAGCCCAAGGGTCCTGACGCAAGAAGGGATCACGAAGGCAGGGTGTATCAAAGCTTCGAGCCTATGAACAAAAACCTGATAACAAGGCCGTCAAGGCGGGAGAGGGCGCTTATGTACCTTAACCCTAACGATGTACGTAGCCGCAGCGGTAAATCAGGAGGCCATGAAGTGAAAGCTAAGTGTCTTACCCCGGGAGATCCCGCAGACGGAGCAATTCCGAGCGCTTTAAAATCAGCAATCGGTCCCTCACGTTCGAAAAAGGTTAACTGCGGGAAGTCAGCAGAGGTCATAGTAGGGAGAAATCCCGAAGGGCTGAACGTAATTATCGTGATTCCTCTAGAGTATAAGCTGCTCCAGCTTCGAAGAAAGAACACCACAAGAGTGGAGTCGTAAGCCAGTCGAATGGATCTGTATCGGACGGAAGGTCGGAATAGCTGTAGAGGATAGGAAGGAATCAAACAGAAATGTCTTTTAGTAGTGATCCTGTAACCAGAGCGATCCTTGAGGAATGGGACTACACATCCAACCTCAGCAAGTACGCTTTACAGGATGAAAGAATTGAAGAAGCCATCAAGAAGGTGAAGTCCAATAAAGGAGTCCCCGGGGTTGATGGAATGAAGATTGATGATCTTGAAGACTATTTTCATGATCACCTTGACGAAATCCGGGAAACTATCCTGAGCAAGAAATACAAACCGCAACCAGTAAAAAGGGTGTATATCCCCAAATCCAACGGTGACAAAAGACCGCTGGGCATTCCAGTAGTGGTGGACCGGGTAATTCAGCAAGCCTTCGCGACTGCTCTATCCAGTGTTTTCGAACTAGAGTTTAGCGAGTTCAGTTATGGTTTCAGGCCCGGAAGAAGTGCCCACATGGCAGTCGAGCAGGCCGCGGAGTTTTTGAATGAAGGGTATGAATGGGTCATTGATCTGGATATCCAGAAATTCTTCGACACAGTAAACCACGACAAGCTCATCTCGCTGGTGCGCAAGCGTGTGCCTGAAGACATCACACTCCACACCATACGTAAATTCCTCAAAGCGGGATATATGGAAAACGGAGTTGTAGTCAAATCCGAACTCGGCCAGCCACAAGGAGGCTGCATAAGTCCAATACTATCAAACATCTATCTAAATGAGTTAGATCAAGAGCTGACCAAGCGAGGAATCAGATTCGTCCGCTACGCTGACGATACTGTACTTTTCGCTAAATCGGAAAAAGCTGCTAACAGAATCATGAATTCTATTAGCCGTTGGATTGAAAAGCATCTATTTCTCAAAGTCAGTCCGACCAAAACCAAAGTAGTCAGACCGAATAAAGCAAAGTTTCTTGGCTTTTCATTCTTTAAGACAAGAGGAAAATGGTGCCCTTGCGCCTGTAGAGAATCCAAGGCCAGCCTGTACAGAAAGATCAGGAAAATACTGTGCCGACGAAGAGCAGCAGCCAGAAAACTCAACGATGTCTTCTGGTCACTTCATCTAACAATTGTGGGATGGATCAACTATTACAAGATTGGGCATATTAAAACTTTCTGTAAACAGCTGGGTGAATGGCTCCGCCACAAAGTGCGGGTGGTCATCCTGAAACAATGGAAAAAGAGGAAAACGATATTCAAAAATTTGATTAAGATCAATCGTAGCCTCAAAGGATACCAGAAGGTCGTGAAAGCCCAGCTTGGAGTTGATTGGCATCCAGCAGCCCAGGATGAGGAATACATTTACGCCCAATGTTATACAAGGGTGGGATGGTACCGACTTGGTAACAATCAGATCGTAAACAACCTCCTGCATCCCTATATACTTCAACTTAAAACAAGCCATCGTATGGGACTAATTAACCCAGTCGACTACTTGCACCATGCACTATCTAAGGATTAATTTCTGTTCATGTTAATTATGAAGCGCCGTATACGGATCCGTACGTACGGTGCTGTGAGAGGGAGTCATAATACTAACTTGTGGTTCTCTACTCGATTGCACTTTTGAATGCAGGCCGGATATCCTGCCAGCGTTTTTTCGCTAGGCCGCTCTTGGCAGTCCTTTTGCCTGAGATTTCTGGAGCCAGCTTCTTCTGGTCGTGATGGTCCAGGTAATCTGGGATGTGTGCTTTAGCGGAAGTGCGACAAGATCAGCTCTGACTCCTTTCCTTTTTTTTCTTATTCCAACTCTTTTCCTCTCTTCCAATTCTCAAATTTCCTTGTCATAAGCCTTTCTAAACGTTTTTAACCATTGATGAATAATGGAACAAATCGGTGAAAAGATGCCCAAATCAGCCGGATATGAGGCTGATAAGGACGTCTGGTCATAAATGGTCAATGGATCGTCAAGAGTGGATGATGCTTCGCAAAGTCCTGTTTGAAGAATATCGCAAATCCGTTGAGTCTGGCGATAGTCGAGAAAATTTGCGGTTCAAAAATTTTTTAAAAAATTCACCTGTTTTTGCGACACAGATTTGAAAACCGCGTATATGGAAGTGAATGGTAAAGATAACCATCTATCACTTCCATTGGTTACTCGCCATTCATGAGTATTGGTCTGCAGGACATTGACGATGTTCAGGAAAGGTCTCTTGTCTTTCTGAAAAGCATGTCCATCGCTGATTCTTGCACCGAAGGAGAAATAGAAATATATGAAAATCGAAGCAAACACTACAATTCAGGACCAGGAAATGCTGGATCCAAAAACAACGCCGCAGGCGCGCGTCGACGCGGCCTCAATCCGGCTTCTGTCTGATCCGGCAGTCCTGCCAAAACTCATCAAAAAGTATGTGGCTCCCTTCTGCGACTGTACAGAAAGTGAGATCATCAACAACTGCCTCATTGGCAAGCCATACCTGACCTATCATGGCGAACTCGGCGAAGAGCTTGGTTACTATGGCGTCGAATGCATTCTCAAGGCGCCAGACTCAGATGAACTGGTGGATGTCAGAATCTTTATTGATTCACACGACGTCTATACCTTCGACTATTCCTTTAGCAGAGGAATGCAGGGATCTGACAAAATCGACCTGGCGACTGGTGAACCTGTTTACATCGGAGATCTGGACCATGCGCAGTATTCACTCTGGATCTGTATTGATCCTATGGAAGTTGAAGAGAATACTGTCGCCCGCGCGATGGCGCTCCATTACTGTCCATCGGATGATCAGGAGAGCGTGGAACGAATCGGAAATCTGAATCGTATGATTCTGATCAATCTTGGCAGCCCGGAACATGGGCATTACGCAGGCGGCCTCAAGATGCTGGATTTGATGTTGCGAGATCCGATGAATCTGGAAGAGAAGTGTGCCTTGTTGAAAGAGGAATACCATCTTGAATTGACTGACGATCAGAAAAAGGATCTGGAATTCATTCGCGCATTTCGTGAAGACTATGCTCGTAAGCATTGATCGGCACGATATGAGATGTTGAATTTGGACTCAGAAGAAATGTGTCCTGCAAGACAATCATCAGGACTCACCTGGTCAGAAAGGAAGGAAAAACACTCACAGACCCCATGGCAAGCCATGGGGGTTGAAATACACCCCTGTTGCTTGACAGGACAGCTTCGGCTGTTGTCTGTGAGTAGCCTTGGTGAATATTGTCTTCGGACGATACGAACTCCGTTGTTTATGTCATCACACCTTAGGATATCGTTCTAGTCTTAAGCTCTGTGGCTCTGCTTTAAAAGCCTGTTCGGGGTAACAGGCGGTGAGTTTGAGCGTAAAAAGCATTTACAACATTGGCGAAGGACACCTTACAGCCTTCGGGCTGGTTTATTTACCGAAAGGAGGCATCTGTAATGCCGGAAGCTTTGACCTATGTTCTGGACATTGATGGCAATCCATTGATGCCGACCAGACGATGCGGAAAGGTCCGCAGACTCTTAAAAGCAAAGAAAGCTAAAGTCGTAAAGAGAACTCCTTTTACCATTCAGCTTTTATATGAACCTGATACTCATGTGGTTCAGCAGATCACATTAGGCGTCGATGCAGGATCTAAACATATTGGATTGTCTGCATGTACAGACGCAAAAGAACTCTATGCAGAAGATGCGCAGTTGAGAACCGATGTATCTAAAAAACTGACCGCAAGAAGAGAGGCGAGAAGAACAAGAAGAAACCGCAAGACAAGATATCGAAAGCCAAGGTTTAACCACCGGGTGCATTCAAAACACAAAGGATGGCTGGCGCCTTCTGTGGAGCAAAAGATTACATGCCATTTAAATGTCATCCGGAAAGTTACAAAGATCCTGCCGGTTTCAAAGATCGTGATCGAGACAGCCTCTTTTGATACACAGAAACTGAAAGCACAGCTTGCAGGGCAAAAACTTCCTGAAGGCAAAGATTACCAGAATGGCGAAATGAAAGACTGGCTCAACGTCAGAGACTATGTACTGTCCAGGGATGGATACACTTGCCAGTGCTGCAAAGGAAAATCCAAAGACAACAAACTGCAGGTTCATCATATTCACCAAAGAAAAGATGGAGGCAGCAACCGTCAATGAAACTTGGAGCAGACGCGTGCTTTGCTGCTTCTTGCCTGTTCCAGTTTAGTCTGTTTCAACCGTTTCTATCGTTAAATCCAGACGGCGGATTTTCCAGAATGGGGAGCGAAAGCGGATCTTCTCAACTTGCTGGGGGTCAATGCTAACAATCAGATTGCCTGGTTCACTTCCAAGTTCGGCCATGACCTGGCCATCTGGAGAAACAACCATGGAATGTCCATAGCTGGTATAGCTTCCATAGTCGGCTTGTGCGGGATTGACGGCACAGATAAAAACCTGGTTTTCCATGGCTCTCGTCTGAAAGAGTGGTTTCCAGTGTTTCTTTCCTACCTGTTCATTAAATCCGCAGACAGCCGCAATCAAAAAACAGTCTTTCGCAATCAGCCGATAGTTTTCACAAAAGCGGTTGTCATAACAGATCAGAACACCAAGATATCCCCAGGGCGTCTTGATTTTGCAAAGGGAATCTCCTGGGGTAAAGACATCCCTTTCCCGATACGTATGCTTTGAAGTATGCACTTCCAGTAAGTGCGTCTTGGAAGGGGTAGCGGCGATCTTTCCATTGGCGTCAATAATGGCGCATGTATTGTAAAGATGCCCATTCTTTTTGCAGGGAAGGGAGCCGGCCACAATCCAGACGCCAAGCTCTTTTGCGCGCTGGCAAAGGGCATCCATCATAAACGACCATTCATCCTGATGCTCCAGAATCTTCCCATTGATAAACGGCGTATTCCAAAGTTCAGGCAGAATGACCAGATTGGCCTGCCCTTCAACAACAGCGGATTCAATCTGAACCAGAATCTGGTTTAAGTTTTCTTCTTTCTGTTCGCCAACCAGCGGCTGAATCAATCCAACAATCATGTGCTGACCTTCTTTCTTTGCAGATCTTTTCTTCCAGTCTACTCATATTCACAGAATCTGAAAACAACCAGTCATCTTCAAAAAGGCGGACTCATCTTTGGAGATTTTAAGCTTCAGGCATCCTGATCAATTTCAAAAAAGCCACGCACTATACTAAAGAAAACTGGACCGGAAATATGAAAATGCGAATAATGGAGGGTATATATGTCAATTTTAAAATTAGCACCAGCCTCTGTGGTTGATGAACCCGATAAAAAAGCCATCTCGAAACTGATCAGCACGGATGAACCTCTTGCAGCTGCCTCTACGTATCTCTTCTCAGCCAATCCTGAATACGGAAGCGTTGTTGTCAGCGGAGACAAAGCCGGTATCCCCTTTAGCCAGTGGCTCACGGACTATGGGTATCATGCCTTAGGTACGGATTGCGATCAGTACGGAAAGCTGCCGCTGGAAATCCGCGGCCTGGGTGGAGAAGAAGGCAAACTGTTCTATAGCCTCAACAAAACCAAGCCAAGTCTATGGGTAATCACTGAAGCCAAACCAGGGGCAGTTGTCTATCTCGGTGAGGGTGAAAAGACGGAATCAGCCCAATTCTTAGCTTCTCTGGCGGACGGGTCGTTTACAAAAGGGATGGAAGATTACGAAGTTGTTCCCCAGATGACTGCTGAAGTGGATGCGGGAACGACCTATGTGGTCGATGACAGAGTCCGCATCCTGGAAGTCACCCCTACAGTCGATCTGCCTGCCGAACTTCATATGCATGTCTTTGATCACGAAGAAGAAATTGAACACTGCGATGATCCTGATCATGATCACGATCATGACCATGGCTATCATCAGGGCGATGGTGTCATTGATGGCAGTGCAAGTTTCTCAGCCGGCGAATCCAACAGCCTGTATGAAGCGGATTTCTATCTGGTGGATGGCTCCATGGAAATGAGTACTGATTCCAGAAGCTTCAAAGTTCTGGTCTTCATGTCGGGAACGGCTGTTGTCGATGATCACGAAGAAACGATTCATGCCGAAAAAGGAACGGTTATCTTTGCTCCAGCCAGCAGTAAACCTTTCCGCATCACTGGCAACTGCAACTTCATGATGGTCCACCTCAATGCTTAACTGATTTCGATCAGTAAGCTGCCTCAGTACCAGAAAAATGGAACTGCAATCCGCATGCGATGCATGTCATGAGTGCCAATATCAAATGTATTGAACAAAAAGCATTCCCACGCGGAGTGCTTTTTTTGCGGGCTTCCCTGCAGCAGAGTCTTTTCAGACTGAAACTGGCGGTAAAAAAGCGGATGAATCTCTCTTTTCAGAGCACAAGCATCTGAAAAAGGATTCATCCGCTGATTTTTTACGTTAACGAAAGAAGTACCTTATTTTCTACGGCGCTTTTTTCTGGATTTGCGCTCGTCTTCATCGGGCAGTTCAACATCCACAATATAGCGTTCAAAGGCATTGACGACGGTTGTTTCTTTATAGGTGGAAATTCGGGGATAATCGCCATAGTTCATGTGGACATGACCATGGAAATAGTATTTTGGGCGATATTTATCGAGAATAGCAGTAAAGGTTTCAAATCCTTTATGAGGCAGATCCGGGCCGTCATTGTGCCCGGCAGCAGGAGCGTGCGTTACGAGAATATCAATTCCGCGATGGCGGATAAAGGAATACCACAGGGAAAGATACCGGCGGTTCATTTCCGCTTCCTGGTATTGGTAGGGACCCGGCTTATACCAGTACGATCCGCCCAGACCTAAAATCCGCAGGCCGCGCCACACATAAATGCGGCCATCGATATTCACGCAGCCATGAGGCGGCTTGTGAATATAGGAAGAATCATGATTGCCAGGAATATAGAGGACTTCACCGCGAAAGACATCCGCAATGAAGGTCAGATATTTAGCCGGCAGATCTCCGCAGGAGATGATCAGATCGATGCCTTCAAATGTTTTTTCATTATAGTATTCGTAATACGCTTTGACTGGTTCGTCAGCAAGAACCAGAATTCTGGCAGTCTTCGGCATCAGAAATCCTCCTCAATCGGATGGTTCAGTCTTTTCAACAAGATGGGTTCAAAATCAATATGAAAGTAATCATAACAATTCCTGCCAATAGTCTACAAAGAATGGGAACGTTTCTGAGAAAACATGACTGATCAGGTGAAAAGAAAGGGGATTGATCACGCTGAAAATTTTTTGACTAAAATAGAAGCCAGAACAATAAACCAGAAAGGAGAAGCTGCCAGAAGTCTGAACGATCCATGCACTTCCCAGAATTCCCATCAAAAAATGAGAATAAGACAGAAAGGCAAAAGATATCTAAGACTTAAGAACGGCAGCAGGACTGAATCCGAAAGCGTGCAGAAATCATATCGATTCGATAAAACCTCTGGATTGAGTCCCTTGTGACAGGAAATGGTAACTAAGGATTTACAACCCCGCCAGGCCGGAATTCTGATGCCGGTCTTCTCGATTCCCTCCCCTTATGGAATCGGTGATTTTTCTTCCAATACATATCGCTTTATCAAAGATTGTGCCCAGGCAGGACTGGGCATCTGGCAGATTCTGCCACTGGGGCCGATTGAAACTGGCGAAGGACCTTATCGAACGTATTCGTCATTTGCGATTGATCCGATTTATATCTCAATCGAAGAACTTCAAAAAGATGGCTTGCTGGAAACGATCACCACCCTCGATTCCAGTCCGGATGAAGTGGAATATGTAAAAGTGCGCGCATTTAAGGAGCCATATTTCAGACAGGCCTTTGAAGCGTTTCGAAGAAGTGAAAACGAAGAGCTGAAAAAAGACTGGAAATCATTTTTAAAACAAGCGTATTGGTTAGATCGTTATGCCTTATTTATGGCACTGAAAAAGAAAAACGATATGAAGCCCTGGATGGAGTGGCCCATGGAAGAGCGCCAGAAAACAACCCCCGATGAAAGCCTGGAACAGGAAGTCGAGTATCAGAAATTCCTGCAGTGGCAGGCGTTTTGGCAATGGCGCAAGATCATTGATTTTGCCCACGCGCATGGCATTCATGTCATTGGGGATATTCCCATTTATGTCTCGGGCGATTCGGCTGATGTGTGGCAATATCCCGAGGCTTTTGAACTGGATGAACAGGGGAAGCCGCTGCAGTATTCTGGATGTGCTCCAGATGATCTGGGCGATGGTCAGTTCTGGGGAAACCCGATTTACAACTGGGATGCTTTGAAGAAGATGAATTATGACTACTGGGTCAAACGACTGGGCTGGTCGGCTTGCTTAACCGATACCGTGCGCCTGGATCACTTTATCGGCTTTGACCGATATTGGGCAATACCGGCCGATAATCCAGTGCCAAAAGCCGGCCACTTCGAAGAGGGACCCGGGGAAGCATTGTTTGATGCCGTATTTAAAGCTGATCCTTCGCTGTCCTTTATCGTTGAAGACCTTGGTGTCCTGCGTTTGCAGGTGACTTTACTTAAAGATAAATACGGCATGCTTGGCATGCGGGTTTCGCAATATGCTTTTGGTCCTGCAGAAGAAAAAGCGGGGTATCGGCTGCCGGAAGCCTGCATCGTCTATCCAGGCACCCATGACAATGATCCCATCGAGGGCTGGTATGCCTCTTTGCCAAAGCACGAACGCAAACAGATCAATAAGATCTTCCGTCACTTAAAACTGAAAGGCCGCAGCATTTCTGATCGTATGGTGGACTATTGCCTGAAGACGGACTGCCGGATTGCAATTCTGCCGATGCAGGATCTGCTCAACTTCGATGAGACGACCCGCATTAACCGGCCGGGCACGCCTGGGGATGAAAACTGGAAGTGGCGGCTCAATGATTTTGCGCTGTTCGAAAGCCGGCTGGATTCGATCCGCCGTAAGCTCAAAAATACCAACCGACTGGTCAGCAGAGTTCATTAATTTGATCGGCCTGTCTGGATTCATCCAAGAAACAGGACAGACCAGACCGAAAACTCAGATCCAAAAATCAAACCAGAAATTCAGACCGGACCAGGCTGCAGGCAGGGAGGTCTGATCAGAAATCCTGAACAAAATATAAGGAAAACAGGAAGATCAGAATTGTCTGCTGGTTATGAACAGCCTCTAACTCTTTAAAAACTGCAGACCATTCACAAGGTCTTAAAAACTTGCTCAATCGAAGCGGCAGGCGATGTATACTCTCATCAATCCCCCAAGAAAAAGGCGGCCGCCAAAGCCGCCTTTTTCTTGGGGGATTGAAATCGAATTGAACCCCGGATCCAGGTCTGAATTGAGGCCTTTTGACCAACTGTTTCTGATACAGAAAAGAAACTGCATTGAACCAGTCTGCTGACCATAGAAACCATCAAACAGACTTTGGATAAAATAAAATTGTCTGCTGATGCCGAGAATTCAATCCTTTCATGAAATCATATTCTGAATAGACCAGTTTCTGGCCCTTAAACGATCTTAGTCTTCCAGCGGCAGATCGAGCGTGAAGGAAGAACCGGCCGTTAGGGTTTCGTTTTGAATCTTTTCAAACAGAGAATTGAGGAAGTCCATCGCCGCAGGCCCATCGACTTTTTTAAGGGTATCTGAACGGGAAGTGGAGGCAGTATATGTCTGGCCATCATAGACAAATGTTTCTTCCAGATCCAGGAGCGCTTTTTCAATTGCACCTTGGGCATTGAGATGGAAAGTCAGTTCGGCCCTGGTGGTCTGATACGTGTCTGCCCTGTAATTGCCCGTTTCAAACAGGTCTTTGCGATCCTTTTGCCGGTCGAGTACCTGGTTATAGGTGTTCAGATTTTTGGCCTGAACGGTAAACAGATACCCATCTCCATCCGGTTTGATCTCGAAGGTATAGAAATCCGGATTTTTGTAGGGAGCAATGGGCAGGGCGTTGCCAAACATCGAAGAGAACAACTGTGTTTCGTTGGCAATCAGATTCTGACGAATCTGTTCGTCACTTAAGTTCGAAGTTTCTTCTTCTTTACCGGGAAGAATACTTTTGAGCGTCAGGGTCGGATTTGGAGTTGTGTACTGTCCGCTATCAAAGCTGGCAGAAAGAGCAGTTGTAGACTGGGCATCCATTTTGACAAAAGCGACGTAGGCATCCGAGATTCCACTGGGGGCATTGCGGGTGACTTCGTAGAGGGTGGTTCCCTCTAAGTAGCAGGAGAGAATCTTATCCGCGGTTTTGGTTTTCAAAATGAACTGACGTTGCGTATTTGTTTCAGGAACCTGGCTTGAGCGCAGCTGATCGATCTGGAAGCAATAGTCATAGGCAGCAGCAGTATGGCTGATCAGAGCATTAAAAGCGGCATTGACTTCTTTGGCAGAAGACTGATCGGAAAGGGCGCCCAACTGCTCGAGAACACTGGCCTGATTTTCTTTCGAGGTGTTCACGGTGTCCGAAGAGGAAGCAGACGAAGATGAGGTGCTGATCTTTGCCTGAACAGAACTTGAAGATGTTTTTTCTTCCGAGAAAACGGAATGGGTGGAGGAAGGGCTTGAAACCTGTCCATTTGGTGTGGTACAGCCGGCAAGGAAGAGAACAGCCCCGAAAAGAAGGGCAGAAAATTTACGCATGGAAAAATCCTTTCATTGAACTGGCGGCCATCTGAAAAAAGCTGGACTTTTCAAGTGTTCTGCTTAGAAAAGACAAAAAACAGAAAGTAAACGCTCTTGCAAAGACAACAGTTCAGACTGGAGTTGAGCTTTCAGACTGACCAAATCGAAAAATTGACCGAAATTTGATTCGATTATTTGTTACAATAACACACACAATCAGACCAGGCGCCTAAAAATTTGCGGTCTGATCTGGATTGTTCTGTTTCAGACAATCCAGATTCAGCGGATCCTGGCAAAAAGAAAGGTCATTTTATGGAAGTCTATGCTGAATACAGCGTTCCGGCGATCCCCAAGTTTTCCCAGCTGATGCTTCGCAATCTGCTGATTTTAATGGGGATTCTGTTCTTTATCCTGTCTCCGACACTTTACTACACACTGGTTTTTTCGATTACCTGTTTTACGCTGGCTTATTATTACAATCATTCGCTGCGAATCGACTATGAGTACATCATCTGCAACGATGAATTTCATATTGACCGTATTGTCAATAAAAACAAACGCCGCAAAGCCTACCGTCTGAATCTGCAGTTTCTGGAAGTCTTTACGGATATGCAGTCCGTTGTCGATGAATATTCCCGTTCCAAACTGCGCGGACGGCGGGTCATCCGCAAAAACTTTCGCAACCCGAAATACAAACCCTATCTGCTCGTAGTGCACGATGCAGATCGAACCGAATGTGTCATCATCAATGGATCTGCTGAACTTGTCCAGGCCTTCCGCCAGCGCTATCCTCAGAAAACCAAACTTTCTTTTGAAACCTTAACCGAACTGCGTACAGTTGAGGCCTGATAGAAGAAACCCTCTTCTAAAAAGAAGGGCGATCTGAAGCGAAGAAATCTGTTTTTTAAAATCTTATTCGATATCCAGTTCAGTCCAGTTTTGATCTGCTTTTTGGCAGATCAAAACTGGACTTTTTCAGGTCTGCTTTTTGATTCATTATCGATTTGGCTAGACTCGACTCACTCGACTCGTTCCTGTTCAGCAAAAAAATATCAGATTCGAGATGGAAAGCCTTTTTTGATTTGCAGGGCGCAAAGAGACAGAAGAGGCAAAAGGGGCTAAAGGGATAAAGACGGTTTCATACCCAAAAAATGTGTGTTTTCCATACTTTTTTGTGAAATTATCCGATGTGTGCATAAAGATAACTGTTTTGTTCTTTGATTTTGATCGGTCCTACCATTTGTGGACGATAAGTACTAAAAACGTGTTCGTTCAGGATGGCAGGAAAACCATTTCAATGAAATTTTGTTAGAGATTTCACATGGAGTGGATTACAATAGGCCACGGTTCACAGAAAAGTTGTGCTCAATGAGAAACATCCGTTTGGCGGGCGGCTTCAAGTTCGATGAAATGTCGACAAAATATCAAAACCCGGCTGTTGCTCTTTGCAGGAGGTTGCATACCTGTCAAGCAGCTCGGCAGTCATCTGCGTTCTGGGTTTGGCAGCGATCAGAAAAAAGAGGCGGACTGTGAGTAGACGATCAGACGCATTGAGCACGCATTCCATTGGCTGACAATGGAGTGCTGAGTGTTGGGCAATTCCGAAAACGGGCAAAACAGGCAATTGGATAGGTAAACGGTGCGCGAAATAAGATCTTATATTTGCATAAACGTTGCATTAGCTTCGAAAAATGCGTGCGAATGATCAAAAAACGGTCAAATATGGAATTGAACGGAAGGAAATGGGGATTTTTCTGGAATTTGCACAAAAAAATTAGGCGTTTTCTGCGAAATTGCGATATAAATTAACTATCTGAATTCTGAATCCGTTTTCATTCTTGAAAGGCATGAGAACTATTGCACAACATGGCCACGGGACAGACCGCTATCAGAAAGAGTTGTTCCAGACTCTCTGCTGTCTTTGGCAAATTAGATCGAAATGTTGTGCTTCTGTTTCGTAAACACGACTCTGAAGCACCGAAAAGAATGAACGTCTTCAGAAAAAACTGAATCTTGCGCAGTGCGGGATTCAGACTCATTTCTGTAATTTTGACATAAGGAGGAAAATCAAAATGGAAATGAAAAAACTTAGCGCCGGCTTGATGGCTGGTCTGATGGCTCTGTCTATGGCAGGCTGCGGCGGCAGTGGTAATTCTTCTAGCGGAAGCACAGCTGGTTCGAGTGCAGCTGCTGGTTCCCAGGCCGCTGGCTCCGAAGAAGCAAAAACAGTCACCATGACCGTTTCCGGTCCAAGTGAAGACCAGACTTCTGAAGCAGATCCGAACAAAGGATGGCTGCAGGAACAGTGCGAAGCTTTCGCCGCTTTACATCCAAACTGGAATATTACATTTGAATACAAAGTCATTCCGGAGGGATCCGCTGGTGACGAACTCGCAAAAGACCCTGCTGCCGGTCCTGACGTATACCTGTATGCTTCTGACCAGATTGGCCGTCTGATTGAAAAGAATGCCATTTCCCGTTTCGGTGGTGCAAACCTCGATGCGATCAACGAAAGCACAGATCCTTCCCTGGTAAATACTGTTACGTATAATGACGGCGTTTATGGTGTTCCATTTACTTCCAACACTTGGTTCATGTACTACAATAACGAAACTTTCTCTGAAGAAGACGTTAAAAACCTGAACACTATGCTGGAAAAAGGCACGGTAACCTTCCCAATTGATAACTTCTGGTATTCCGCATCCTTCTTCTATGGCGCAGGATGCACAATGTTTGGCGAAAACGGAACGGATCTGTCGGCTGGTGTAGACTTCGACAACGAAAACGGTCTGAAAGCCCTGAACTACCTGATCGACCTGGTCAACAATCCTAACTTCGTCAACGATGGCGTTGGTACTGGTATTGGTTTAAGTAAAGTCCGTGATGGTTCTGCTGGTGACTTCTTCTCCGGTACTTGGGATTACGATGCAGTTGCAGGCGACTTAGGAGACAAACTGGGTATTGCCGGTGCTCCATCCTATGATCTGGATGGCACAGCGACTCCACTTCGTGCGTATCTGACTTCTAAAGCCATTGGTGTTAACCCAAATACTTCCGATCCAGAAGTTGCAAACGCATTGGCTCTGTACCTCGGTGGTAAAGATGCCCAGAAAGCCCATTGGGAACAGCGTTCTATCGTTCCTTGCAACCTTGAACTCTTAGAAGAACCTGATATTGCTTCTTCCGCCCTGGTTACTGCTCAAAACGATACCGTCAGCAACGCTGTACCACAGCCATCCTTCTCCGCTATGGCCAACATCTTCACATATGGTGAAAACTTCGGTAAATCTGTAGTTTCTGGCGAAGTTACAAAAGACAATGCTGCAAGCAAACTGACTGACTGGAACAAACAGATGAACGATGCAGCGAAAGCGGAGTAATTCTTCTCTTTTAAAAAGTCTTGAAGCAGTCTGTTTCAATACAGACGAATCTGAATACGCGAAAACACGTATACGTGTTTTTTTAAATCCTTACAGGATTTAAAAACCTTGAACCGTCTGCCTGCCGGTCTTTGTGGCGAAGGTCTGGTCAGACTCTGAAAAAACGGTTTTGAAGAGTTGATTTGAAAAGATATGTGAAGACTCAAAAGGCTGAAACGGTTTGCAATTCTGAAAATATGATGCGCCGCCGGCTTATCGATCTGATGACCTGATGATCGGCTGGCGGCTGCATTCTTTATGATCAGGAATCAAGATTGGAAAGGTAAATCGAATGGCTAAAGAACACAAACGCGGCTTCTTTGCCAGAATGTTCAAAAAGAACACGGAGTTTATTTCTCCTTATACCGTGATGGATGCTGCCCGCCATGGAAACATGAAGACGAAAATCTCGTTCTTCATCATGGGCTTTGGAAACATGGCGTATCATCAATGGATTAAAGGCCTCCTGTTCCTTCTGGTTGAAATCGCATTTATTGCTTTCATGGTTCTTTTCGGCGGTCACTGTCTGGCTATGCTCCCAGGACTGGGTGATGTGGCACAAGGTGAAGTCTGGAATGAAGCCAAAGGTATTTATGAATATACAGCCGGTGATGATTCACTGCTGATTTTGTTATATGGGATCGCAACGATTTTCATTATCGTTGGTTTCTGGATTATCTGGTGCGGCACCGTTAAATCGGCCTACAAAGCCCAGATAATGTATGAAGGCGGAAAGAAACTTCCGACTTTCAAAGAAGATATTGCCGATCTTTTCGACAAGAAGATGCACTACACGCTGCTGACTCTGCCCGTGATCGGAATTATCATCTTTACGGTTTTACCACTGGTCTTCATGATCAGCATGGCGTTCACCAACTACTCCGTTATCGGTAACCACCTGGTTCTGTTTGACTGGGTTGGCTTCAGAAACTTTGGGGAGGTTCTGAACTTTGGCAGTGAGATCGGTTCTCAGTTCTGGGCGGTACTGGCCTGGACACTGACCTGGGCAGTCTGTGCAACGTTCTCGAACTATATCCTCGGTATGATTCTGGCTTTGATCATCAACCGCAAAGATACCAAGGGAAAAACATTCTGGCGTTTCTGCTTTATCTTATCGATTGCCGTTCCTCAGTTCGTATCGCTGCTGATCATGCGTCAGATGCTCAATGAACAGGGGGGCCATCAATACACTGTTATTGAACTGGGGCTGGATCAGTTCGCCGCTGCCATTCTGGACGAATGCAGCCTGGGCCCGGGTGACGGTTATCGTCATCAACTGCTGGCTGGGTATTCCATACACCATCCTGCAGGTAACCGGTATTCTGGAAAGTATTCCTGGTGATCTGTATGAAGCGGCTAAGATTGATGGAGCCAACGCGGTTACGACCTTCTTCAAAATTACGCTGCCGTACATGTTATTCGTAACCACTCCTTATCTGATTACACAGTTCACTGGTAACGTAAATAACTTCAACGTTATTTATCTGTTATCGAGAGGTGACCCGACTCAGGTTGGTCATACTGCCGGTGATACCGACTTGCTGGTAACCTGGCTGTACAAACTGACCATCGACCGCAACTTGTACAACACGGGTGCGGTAATCGGTATCTTCACCTTTATTGTCCTGGCAATTGTTTCCCTGGTGACCTACCGCACCAGTGGATCCTATAAGAACGAGGAGGGCTTCATGTAATGGCAAATAAAGTGATTAACCCGGAATCGTATGCTCTTAAACGAAAAATGGTCAACATCCTGGTTTACATTCTGCTGACGGTTCTCGCCGTGATCTGGGTCATGCCGCTGGTGTGGATCGCCCTGCAGTCGTTCCGTGCAGGACGTGGTGCCTATGTCGCATCCCTGTTTCCTTCGAGCTATACCATTGACAACTATGTGGCGCTGTTCCGGGATACAAACAACCTGAACTTCCCACGTGCATTCATGAACACCTTTATCGTTGCGGTGTTCAGCTGCATTATCTCGGTGTTCTTTACGCTGTCGGTCTCTTTTTGCTTCTCCCGTCTGCGCTTCAAATGGAGAACCCGTTATATGAACCTGTTCATGATTCTGGGGCTGTTTCCTGGATTCATGGCCATGCTGGCAACCTACTTCATTTTGAAGGCATTAGGTCTGACGCAGGGAGATCTGATTAAAGTCGCACTGGTTCTGGTGTACTCCGCCTCAACGGGTATGGGCTTTACAATCTCCAAAGGTTTCTTCGATACCATTCCAAAGGCATTGGATGAAGCTGCGTATGTGGATGGTGCCACCAGATGGCAGGTGTTCACAAAGATCACTATCCCATTATCAAAACCGATTCTGGTCTATACCGCATTACAGGCATTCATGGCTCCATGGATAGACTTCGTTTTCGCAAAGGTTATCTGCGGCGCCAATCAGGATCAGTACACTGTTGCTTTAACAATGTGGAACATGTTAGAGCGTGAATATATCGATACCTGGTTTGTCCGTTTCGCGGCTGCCGCCGTTCTGGTTTCGATCCCAATTTCCATCATGTTTATCAAGATGCAGGGATTCTATACGAACGGTATGGGTGGTGCCGTCAAAGGTTAAACTCAGCTTTATGGACTCTTCAAAGATCGAATGGCGCTTTCCTGTTCGATCTTTTTTTTGATTTGTTTAAAATCGGCCCCTGCAGTTTCGATCTGGCTTTACAGGCAGCCAACATTGAAAAACCAGGAAAAGAGAAGCGAAGTAAACATGAGTAAAACTTATTTTTTTATTCGAACCCTGTATCTTGAATTCCAATGGATGGAGAACAGTATTTCAAAAGCGAATCTGGCCTTCCCAAGGAAAGTTTCAGAAAAGAAAAAGGTAAACACAGAAAATGGTTTCGAAGATCACCGCCTTCAGACTATGTTTAAAATCCGTTAAAAATAAAGCGGATATACCTATTCTTTCAATAGACGAAAAGCGATCTGAAAAATTGGCTGAGGGGCAGATTATGGGAAATTATCGAGTTGCTGAAAATCGCTTGTATTTTCTTGGGGCGGGTGTAAATTAATCGAGAATTTACTAAAACTCGAACTAAAATTCTGGTAAAATTTAGTCGTCTAAACATGCTCCTGACGAGAGAAAACTTAGAAAGCAGAGGAAACATTATGAAAGCTGATCACGCAAATCTGGAGTGGCTCAGGGATCCCGAAGTCTATACGGTCAACCGTCTCGATGCCCGCAGTGACCACCGGTACTATCCGGATGCAGAAAGTGCTTTACAGCCAGCAGAAATGATCTGGCGCCAGTCTTTGAACGGTGACTGGAAATTCAGATTTTCCAAGGATAAGGACAGCCGTCCAGCTGACTTTTATGCCAAAGACTATGATGCCAGCGACTGGGAAACGGTTCCTGTTCCTGGCCATGTTCAGTTCTATGGTTACGACCAGATTAACTATGCCAACAAACAGTACCAGTGGGATGGTGTAGATGCCATTCTGCCCCCTGAACTGCCAACTTATAATCCAGCTTTCTCCTACATCAAAACCTTTAAAGTGGACCCGGCTTTAAAAGGCATGCGCAAAGAGCTGGTTTTCAATGGGGTGGAAACTGCTTATTATGTCTGGCTCAATGGCGTATTTGTGGGCTATGACGAAGACAGCTTTACCCCTTCAAGATTTGATGTCACTGACCTGATCAATGAAGACGGTGAAAACGTCCTGGCGGTTGAAGTCTGGAAAGCATCGACCGCAAGCTGGATTCATGACCAGGATATGTTCCGCTTCAACGGAATCTTCCGTGATGTTGAACTGTTCGGTATCCCGGCCTTACATATCAATGACTTGGAAATTCGTACCGAGCTTTCGGATGAATTGACCAACGCCAGAGTGGACTTTACCCTCAAGCTCAACGAGGCCAAAGCCCATGAAATCCGCCTGCAGATTCTGGATGCAGATGGCCAGGAAGTCGTTGTCGCCAACGCGTGCCAGCCGCCCCAGAATCAGGACCAGTTTTGCGTGAACATGGACAATATCCATCTGTGGAGCGCAGAAGACCCTTATCTGTACCAGGTTGTTCTTTCACTCTACAACGAAAACGGTGAACTGGTTGAAGTGGTTCCTTATAAACTCGGTCTGCGTGACTTCCGGATGGTGGATGGCGTCATGATGCTCAATGGCAAGCGGATTGTTTTTCGCGGCATTAACCGCCATGAATTCAAACACGACAGCGGCCATGTTCTTGATGAAGAAACCATGGTATGGGATATCAAATTCATGAAATCGCACAACCTCAACGCAGTGCGCACCAGCCATTATCCAAACCAGACCAGATGGTATGAACTTTGCGATGAGTATGGTCTGTATGTCATTGACGAAGGCAACCTTGAAGCCCATGGCATGTGGGAAATCATCAAGAAGATTCCTTACGACAAAATGGTTCCAGGTGACAATCCAAAATGGACGGAAACCCTGATTGATCGTGTCACCAGCATGGCTGAACGCGATAAAAACCATCCATCCATTCTGATCTGGTCACCAGGTAACGAATCCTGGACCGGAACCAACCTGAATGCGATGACCAAATATCTGATGGACCGCAACGATGGCCGTCTGGTGCAGTATGAAGGCTGCTACTGGAATGAAGACAAGCAGTGGGAAGTCGAAACCCAGATTGAAACCCGCATGTACCCGCCAGCTGCCGTTGTGGAAGACTACCTGAAATCAAATCCGGCCAAACCCTATATCAACCTGGAGTACTCCCATGGTATGGGCAACTCCTTAGGCGGCCTTTGCAAGTACATCGAACTGGAAGAAAAATATGACCAGTATCAAGGTGGATTCCTTTGGGATTATGCCGACCAGGCAATTGAACACATCGACCAGTGCGGCAAGAAAGCTTTAGGCTATGGCGGTGATTTCCGTGATCGCCATGCGGACTACAACTTCTCGGGCAACGGTGTTCTGTTTGCGGACCGCAAACTCTCTCCAAAAGTGCAGGAGATGAAATACCAGTATCAGGACGTCAAACTGTATCCAAACGAAAACGGCGTCAAGATTTTCAATAAGGCCCTGTTTACCAACACGAATGCGTATGATCTCCAGTACACCCTGAGCAAGGAAGACGAGATTCTTGAACAGGGCATCCTGAGTGCCCATGTCAACCCAGGCGAAACCCGTCAGATTGATTTTGACTGGAACCTGGACAAATACCGCAATGGTGAAAAATATGATGATGAGCTGGTACAGACGGTTTCGCTTTTACTCAAGGAAGATCGCAAATATGCACCAAAAGGCCATGAAACCGCCTTTGGTCAGAACGTTCTGGGCGCCTACAAGAATCCGGCAATCGCCAATGGCGAAATCAAAATGGTTTTGGGCGACAAGGATACCGGCTTTTATGGCGATGGCTTTGAAATGAAATTTGAACAGGGACTTGGCATGACATCACTTCGGGTGGATGGTCATGAATATCTGGCTTCCAGCGGCAAACCAGCCTTCTTCCGTGCTCCAACGGACAACGAAGCGGGTTACCAGCATGACTATCAGACCTCCATCTGGGCATCCGGCACAATGTTTGAAAAAGTAGACTCCATGAACGCTTATCTGTCCGAGGATAAGAAAACGGGGATTGTGGACTATGTCTATAACGTGCCCGGCCTTTCTAAAACCAATGAGCCAGTTCAGGTGAAAGTGACCTACACCATTTCTTATCCTGGTATCGTCAAAATCGATGCCGACTGGAAAGGTCAGGAGGGTTTGCCGGAAATGCCGATGTTTGGAATGGATTTCCGTTTCTACAATGATCTGACCCATTTCAATTACTATGGCAAGGGACCAGATGAAAACTATATCGACCGTAAGGATGGGGCAAAACTGGCTGTCCACTCTTCTACGGTCGCCCAGAATATGACGCCATACCTGCTGCCCCAGGAATGCGGCAACCGGACGGATGTTCGCTGGATCGAACTGCTCGATAATGAAGAAAAGGGTCTGCGCTTTACCATGACCGATGCCCCATTCCAGGCCAGCATTCTGCCCTACGATCCATTTATGATCAGTGCTGCCCTCCACCAGGAAGAATTGCCAGATTCTTATTACACCTTCGCTTCCATCCGTGGCTTTAACATGGGAGTTGGCGGGGATGACTCGTGGGGATTGCCAGTTTTGCCAGAGTATTGTCTGCCATCCAATGTGGATCGCCATTTCTCCTTTACCATCACGCCGGTACGGGATGAAAAAGAATAGAGAAAGAACCAGCACTTCATAGGCTGGATAGTGGGGCAGTGGATGACTGATTACGGTGATCCAAACAGTACAATAAAAGTACTTCGAAGACGCCTCTAAGACTGAATCAGTGCCCAACTCAGGAAACGGAATGAAGATTTAAGCATAAAAAACATGTTTTATAAGCGGCGGGGACTGCTTTAAGGCATCTTTTCCCGCCGTCAAAAAGAGGCGTATGCCTCTTTTTTAGTGGACTTAGAATTGGAGGGACCATCATGTCTCATTTTATTTATGAAGATGAGATCCTGTACGGATCTGCCTACTACTACGAATATCTGCCCATTCGTGATCGCCAGAAGCGTCTGGAAGCCATGCAGAGAGATTTTGATCTGATGAAAAAAGCCGGACTGAATACCATCCGGATTGCGGAAAGTACCTGGAGCACGTGGGAACCAGAAGAAGGAAAGTTTGATTTCTCAGATCTTGTCGATATGCTCGAACTGAGCAAGAAAAATGGTCTGCATGTGATTATCGGCACCCCATCCTATGCTATCCCAGCATGGCTGTATAAAAAACACCCGGAAATCATGGGGGTTGGCGCTGATGGCCGTCCTGCTTTATATGGCCATCGTCAGTCTTTCTACTTAGGCAGCAAACCTTATCAGGAAGCTGTGCGCAAAGTGGACGAAGAGATGATGAAGATCGTCAAAGACTACGATCATGTCATCGGTTTCCAGATCGATAACGAAACGCACCATCAGAATGTGTTCAATCCTGAACTGCAGGAAGCGTTTGTTGAATCTTTGAAAGAACGCTATGGGGATGATCTGGATGCGTTCAATCGTGATTTTGGTCTGCACTACTGGAGTAATGCCATCGCTTCATGGGACGATTTTCCAGCTCTGAATGGGTCCATCAATGCGCAGCTGCTCAATGAATTCGAAAAATTCCGCCGCAAAATGGTTGAAGATTTCTGGGCCATGCAGATTGAAGTCGTGGATCAATATCGCCGTCCAGATCAGTTTGTCACCCAGAACTTTGACTTTGGCTGGACCAACCATTCCTATGGCATCCACCCGGAAATCAACCAGTTCTCGGCGCAGAAACTTTTTGATGTCATGGGCGGAGATATCTATCATCCGTCTCGTGAAGATTTGACAGGAAAGGAAATTTCCTTCGATGGTCATCAGATGTATGCCTACAAGAAAAAACCATACCTGATTCTGGAAACCCAGGCTATGGCTGGAAATGGTTCGACTCCTCTTCCAGGCCAGCTCGAACTCAACGCCATTGCCCACATCGCCAATGGCTCCCGTATGGTTGCGTACTGGCCATTTGCGGCAATCCACCACTCCAAAGAAGCCATGCTCGATGGACTGGTAGCCCATGATCGCAAGTGGACCCGCATTCTCGACGAAGCCACACGAATTTCCAAAGACTTTAAGAAACTCCAGCCTGTGATTGCTGGAACCTATAAGAAAGCCAAAGTCGCTTTACTCATGAACAAAGAATCCCAGTACATGATCAGCCAGTATGACTGGATGGAACAGAGCCGCACCTACAATGCATACAACGATATGATGCGCTGGATGGCTGACGTGCTGTACGAAATGAATATTCCTTACACACTGATCGATCCGGAATATGAAACGGTTGAAGACCTGTCCCAATACGATCTGCTGATTGCTTCGGCTTTCATCTCTACAACCGATGCCATCCAAAATAAATTGCGTGCTTACGTCGAACAGGGCGGCCACTTACTGGCTACCTTCAAAAGCTTCCAGGCCAACGAACGTATCGAACTGTACATGGAAGCCCGTCCTTATAAGATGACTGATGTCTTTGGTCTGGAAACGTCTATTGGCTGTCGTCCAACCCAGAAGGAAATTGAACGGGAAGGCCTGGATCCCCGGGCATTTGTGGAAGAAATCAATCCAACTACAGCCGTGACCGATATGGTTTTCGAAAAAGGGGATACCGAACCTGTTCTCTATCGCAATCAATATGGAAAAGGTACAGCATGGTATTTAGCGGCCATGATTACTTCTGCCAAGCTCAAAGATGTCATGCGTCAGATCCTGATGGAATCTGGTATCCAGCTGGCGAAAGTGGAATATCCAATCGTTGTTGAAAGACTTTACCATGACGATGGTCATGAAGTTGTGTTTGTGATGAACTTCTCTGATCAGAAGCATTATTTCAACGTACCAGAAAATGCCAAACAGATCGTAGTTGCAACCGGTGAAGATGAATTACCATCTTTGGAAAAGACTGTGTGCCTTCATCCATGGCAGGCTCTGGTTTTTGAACTGGCCTAAATTTTTGGCCTGTCGCCTGCAGAACAGACTGAATGGATACCCATTTTGTCTTTGCGTTTCATTTCTGAATCTGTAAACAATATTTGCCCCGAATCCAGACTGGATTTCCAGTCAGGGTCCGGGGCCTTTTTCGGAAGATACAGGATAAGTAAAGGATAAATAAGATTAGATTGGGTAAGGAAGGCCAGAGAAATGGGAGAAGAAAGAAATTGGATGAAAGAAAGCAGTTGATCAGTTATCAAACAGGAGCAATCGCAGGCGAGTCCTGTTTGGGCTGCTCTGTTCTTGGTTCGAAAAAAGGGCTGTGGTGGTGGAGGAGAAAGTTAGCCTGACGGGCAGTTCTTTTGATGCAAACATTTCGTCTGAAGAAACGAAAATTTCGAAAAAACACATTCATTGTATCTGTTTTACGTATATAGAGATGAAAGGACGGGAGAACCACAGCCGTTGAATTGGCTTCGGATGGTTTGTTCCTGCCACCACGTGGGCGCCCATTGGTCCAGAGAAAAAGGACAAATTGGCAGACAAGGCAGAGATCTATGGCAAGGAATCATCGATTATCCCAAGGCTTGCAGATAAGCCGGGTAAGACGTATTGATGATTGCTTTTAAACATCTGCCACGACCTATAAATTTACCTGAAAGGTAAATTTCGTATTTGACGAAAAAGAAACTGGCAGTTAAGGTAAATTTACCTAACAGGTAAATTTCGGTTAGGCGAACAGCATGGAAATCATCTACAAGAATCGAAAAATTCAAAAGATTTGCACAGACTGGAGTCTGGCCAGCAAAACTTACGGGAATGAAATGGCAGATAAAATCCACCATCGCATTTACGAAATTCAGTCTGCCGCGAGTGTGGAGATGATGGTGACTTCTAAAATCGGAAGATGTCATCCACTTTCGCAGAATAGGAGAGGACAATATGCGGTGGATCTGGTTCGTCAATACCGACTGGTATTTGAAGTGAAAGAAAAAAGGATTCAAGTCGCAAATATACTGGAAGTAGTTGATTACCATGGATAGTCAGGGGGAGCCTAAGATGACAAGACGAAGTCGAACATACGTTGCCATTCCGCCGGGAGCCACGATTAAAGAGCAGTTAGAGACCAGAGGAATGAGCCAGAAAGAGTTTGCGGCAAGAATGGGTTTATCCGAAAAGCATACAAGTCAGCTGATCCATGGAGATGTCCAGCTTACACCAGAAACGGCAGTTAAATTAGAAATGGTTCTTGGTGTACCAGCTCAGTTCTGGTTAAATCTTGAAGCGATTTATCGAGAAAAAATCATCAAAGTGGAAGCTGAAAATGATATGGATGAGGATGAAGTAATTGCAAGAAAGTTTCCTTATAACGAGATGGTTCAGCATGGATGGATTGAACCGGCCAGAACCACGAAAGAAAAAGTTGTTCACTTAAGAAAGTACTTTGGAGTGGTTAAGCTTTCTCTTTTAGGAAATGAACAGATCACAAAAATCGCCTGCAGAAGATTGAAAACTACAGAGAAGAGTGACCTGGCCCTAATGGCGTGGAGCCAGGAGGCTAAAAAAATGGCTTGTGATCTTCAGGTACCACCATTTGCGGAAAAGAAAATAACGACGGTTCTTCCTCAGATCAGAAAAATGACGACGCAAAAGCCAGAAGAATTTATGCCTCAACTGAAAGAATTCCTTCTGGAGTGTGGAGCAGCCTTTGTGTTTTTACCTCATCTGCAAGGGTCATTTTTGCAGGGGGCTTCTTTTATGGATGGAAATAAAGTTATTGTAGGTCTTACGACCAGAGAATGCGATGTGGATCAGTTCTGGTTCAGCTTATTTCATGAACTGGCCCATATTATTCTTGGGCATCTTCATCAGCCAGAGGGAACGTCAGAAAGCGATGAAAGAAAGGCTAACCAGTGGGCTGAAAATACATTGATTTCTGAAGTCGATTTTGAAAAGTTCCTGGACAGAGAAGACTATTCACAAAAAAGCATTCTTAACTTTGCCCATCAGCTGGATATTGCCCCCGGAATTGTTGTCGGCAGACTTCAAAGAGTGGGGCTGCTCAAAGACCATCAGCTGAATACCCTCAAAGAGAAGTATGAGCTTCTGGAGTTTTGAGGTGTGTGATGGTTTCGGGCATATAGAGCAACTGATCAGATCTCTGAATAGAGTTTGAGCAAAAAAATGTCAATCAAACGAGAACCATATTGGAAGGACATGAAGATGATTAAACGTTGTTCTCGTACAGGACAGCCAATCCAGACAAAAGCATTCACTTTTTTCCTGAAACTATTGTAATTTTTGAACGCTATAAAGTTTGAGATCCTTGTATTTTTTGAACAGAAGCTTCTGGCATTCCCAGAGAAGCAAAACGGCCGGAAACACGTTGATAAAGGTGTTTTCCGGCCGCTTTCGGTTTTGATGAATTGTTCAGGTCAGAAACTGAATGCTGAATCAGCCTGGTCAGAACGACAAATCCTTCTGATTTCACTCTACGATGGTTTCGAATAAGGGGCTATACACCATTTTGGTGCTTGAAGCAGTGCAATGAGTTCTCATCTGTATTCGATCAGAATTGAAAAGGGATGAGCTTTTTTCAGGGCGGTAAGTCCGCTATACTATCGGCTATGGATCAGAATTCACTTTTAACATGGTATAACAAAGAAAAACGCGACCTGCCGTTTCGCAAAAACCGCGATCCCTACCAGATCTGGATCAGTGAGATTATGTCCCAGCAGACGCGCATTGAAGCGATGCTGGATCACTATGAGCGCTTTATTGGGCGCTATCCGACCCTGACGGATCTGGCTGGCGCCGATGAGGATGAACTGCTCAAGCTCTGGCAGGGGCTTGGCTATTATTCCCGCGCCCGCAATCTGAAAAAAGCAGCCCAGGTGTGTGTGGAACAATATGATGGTCATCTGCCCGCAACGAAGGCAGAACTCAAGAAACTGCCGGGAATTGGTGACTATACAGCCGGAGCGATTGCTTCGATTGCCTATGGACAGCGGGTCACGGCCATTGATGGCAATGTCATCCGGGTATGCTCCCGGTATTACTGGCTGGAAAATGACTTCAATCAGCCTAAAGAAAAGAAAAAACTCGAAGCTCTTTTGTTGGAGATTCTGCCCGCGTCTGAACAGATGCCGGATTTTACGCAGGCTTTGATGGAACTTGGAGCGAGGGTGTGTCAGCCCAAAACGGCTCGCTGTGACATCTGCCCGTTAAAATCCACTTGTAAAGGGGCTTTGCACGATCACCCTGAAAAGCTTCCGATCGCCCGCAAAGTGGTCGAAAAGAAAAGCGAAGACAAACAGGTCATCATCTGGATGGCAAGACACGAAGGCCAGTGGATGATCCGGGTCCACAAGCGCCCTGCAAAAGGCCTTCTGGCCGGTTTGTATGAATTTGATGATCATCTGCCTGAAACGGTTCTGGATACCTTCCCCCTTGGTGAATACAGTCACACTTTTACGCACCGGATCTGGAATATGAAGGGCACGCTTGTCATTACCGAGTATGATGCATCCTTCATGCCAATGATCCAGTGCGAAACGGAAGCGGCTGTTCCTTCGGCCTTCATGCCGTTTTATGAAAAAGCACAAGAAATTATCCAGAACCTGGCTGAGAAATGATTTTGACTGTTGTGGCTTGTCATTATATATGGAAAAGACAAAATAACTGAATACAGGCAAGGCAGACAGAAAAACTGGTGCATAGAATTCAGGCTGGTAAAAACAGATGTTGAATTCTGGCCTTTAGAGAGGTCAGGCACATAGAGAAGTCAGGGGTATAGAGATACAGGTACACGGAAACAATAAATAGGAAACAATAAATAGAGGAAAAGGAGATGGAGAAATGGGTAGTTCAATCAAAATGGTTGTCTGCGATCTGGATGGAACATTGCTGAAACATCCAAAGAAAATATCGGAACGAAATAAGAAGGCCATCCGTGAGATGCGCAAGAAAGGGGTGCTTTTTGGCGTCTGTTCGGGCAGATCGGCAATTGCCCTGCAAAAGAAGCTCAAAACCTGGGGCATTGACAAGGATGTAGATTTCGTTCTGGGTTTTAATGGCGCAATGTACTGGGACCCCGCAACGGATGAAGTCCAGGCAGCCTATGCGTTGAATGCCGAAGATATTCCTCCAATTTTAGATGCCTGTAAAGGATATCCTTTTTCCTTTTCTCAATACGAAGGACTGAAGATGCTTTCGACCAAAAAAAACTTCCTGACCAGTGCAATGGCCGGGCGCAATGAGCTGGAATTTGTGACCGTCCCCATAGAGGAGCTGAAAAAGCGGACCTATAAATTCATGGCGGTCGGCATGCCCTGGACGCTTTCCAAGTGGCTGAAAAGCGGCAGGAAACATGAACTCAAGTCAGCTCGCGTATTCCGCTCGGGACCGTTTTTGCTGGAATTCGTCAATCCACATTTAAGCAAGCTTGAAGGCGTGCGCATGGTGGCGAAGAAATATGGCATCAAACTGGATGAGATCGCGGCTTTTGGCAATGATAACAATGACTTGGAAATGATCGAAGGAACAGTTGGTGTTGCCATGTCAAATGCCCTGCCGGCCGTAAAGGAAAAAGCCAGCTATATTACGGATTCTAACTGGAAAGATGGCGTAGCAACATGGGTTGAACAATACGTGCTGGCAGATAATCCGCCAAAACCCGTCATGAAATATAAGGATAAGTACCTGGCGGCAACAACAGCGGCTACTGCTGAGGCTGTCAAGCCTGCTGACGCTGCATCTCCAGCGGCTTCCAGAGCAGTGTAACGAGAACGGCCGGGATTGCTGCTTGAGAACGTGGATTGCTATTGGGGAATCAGAAACGATCGGATCAGATAGAATCGGATTGAATCAGATTCAATCTCAGATCATTTTGAAAAAATCAGAATATGAACCATAAGGAGGACAACAAGGACACTATGGAAGTACAGGAAACAAAACCACAGGTTGAAATTGAAAGCTTTACTCTGGATCATGATGCAGTCATTGCACCCTATGTCCGTCTGATTGATACGACAAGCGGACCCAAAGGGGACACAATTTCCAATTTTGATGTCCGTCTGAGCCAGCCTAATGAAGAGTTTATTGATACAGCCAGTCTGCACACACTTGAGCATCTGCTGGCCAAATATCTGCGCCCGCAGATTGAAGGCTATATCGATTGCTCGCCGTATGGATGCCGGACGGGATTCCATCTGCTGGTCTGGGGAGAACTGTCGAGTCTCGATGCGGCCAGAGCCCTGAAAAAGGCGCTGGAGCAGACGCTGGAGACTTCGTGGCAAGAAGTGCCGGGAACGGCGCGTAAAGAATGTGGCAACTATCGGGATCATTCGCTGGAAGGGGCCAAAAAGTGGGCGGCGAAGATTCTGGAGCAGGGAATCAGCGCTGACGCTTTCGTTCATATCCCTGTCTGATTTGGGCTGGCTTTCTGGCCGGCTCTGGTCGCAGGCCTGGGGCTGTTTCCCGATCGATTCTGATCGGACGCCTGCCCGGTTTCCAGGCCGATTCCGGTCTGGCTTCTGGCTGACTCTGCCCTGATTCTGTTGGCATACAGCCAAAGAGAAATTTTTCTGGCAGCCCTTGGACAATGTGATCCAGCACAGAATCAGCGTTTTGAAAAGTGAAGTAACTGAAAATCAGGGAAGAGCCGCTGTTTTTCCCTGATTTTGTTTACTCTACGTGAAAATTATTATATTATGGACAAGTTTACTAAGGTAAAACATCTTGTTCATATTATTTTTTTGCCTGAATATCTATTTTTTTCAATCAATGGCAAGCGGACTGAAAAAAGTGAAAAAGCGTCCAGAAATGGTTAAAGTGTGTAAAATACGGGTACAAGAGCAGAGTGTGAAGAAGAAGAGACCGCTTGCTTTGGGGTGTTTGAATCCCCTATGCTAAAATGTAATTTGCTAAAGTTTGACTTGAGAGGAGAAATAAATGGCTCTTTTTGGAGGACTGTTCTCGGAAGAAGCAAGAGAACTGAAACGGCTGGAAAAAACAGCAGATCAGGTTCTTGCTCATGAAGATGAGATGAAAGCTTTAACTGACGAACAATTAAGAAACAAAACTGAAGAATACCGGGAACGCCTTAAAAAAGGCGAAACCCTGGATGACCTCTTGCCAGAAGCCTTTGCGACGGCAAGAGAAGCAGCCAGCCGGGTCATCGGTGAAAAACCATATAAAGTTCAGATCGAAGGTTCTGCGGCAATGCACCGTGGTGACATTGCGGAAATGAAGACCGGTGAAGGAAAAACCCTGACCGCGACGATGGCCGTATATCTGAACGCCCTGATGGGAAAAGGCGTACACGTGATCACCGTCAACGAATACCTGGCTGGTCGAGATGCTGCGTGGATGGGTGAAATCTACCGTTTCTTAGGCCTGACGGTTGGCGTAAACAAACGCGAACTGTCTGCGGCTGAAAAACGTGCGGTTTATGCCTGTGATGTAACGTACACCACCAACTCCGAACTCGGATTTGACTATCTGCGTGACAACATGGTAACGGATGTAAATGATCGCGTTTTACGCGGTTTGTACATGGCCATTATCGATGAGGTCGACTCTGTCCTGATCGATGAATCCCGTACCCCGCTGATTATTTCCGGTGGTAAAAAAGACACCGCAAACCTGTATATTGCAGCGGACCGCTTTGTCAAAACTCTGGTAAAACCAGAATACGAATACGATAAACTGTCCAAGGAACAGAAGATTGTTTCCGGTGACTACGATATCGATGAAAAGACCAGACAGGTCATGCTGACAGATTCCGGTGTTGAAAAAGCAGAACGCTTCTTCAACCTGAAAAACCTGTATGATCTGGAAAATACGCAGCTGGTTCACCACCTCAATCAGGCATTAAAAGCCAACTTCATCATGATGAAGGACGTTGAATACGTGGTTTCGGACCAGAAAGAAATCGTCATTGTTGACCAGTTCACCGGTCGTACAATGCCTGGCCGTGCGTACTCTGATGGTCTGCATCAGGCCATCGAAGCCAAAGAATGTGTCCCAATCAAAGAAGAAACATCCACGCTGGCTACAATCACTTACCAGAACTTCTTCCGCCTGTATGAAAAACTGGCCGGTATGACGGGTACTGCGAAAACTGAAGAGGAAGAATTCCTCAACACTTACAACATGCGTGTTGTAGTCATTCCAACCAACCGTCCAATTGCCCGTCAGGATTTACCAGACGAAATCTACGGAAAAAAAGATGACAAATACAAAGCCCTGGTTCGCAAAGTCAAAGAACTCTACGAAAAAGGCCAGCCAGTTCTGGTTGGTACCATTGCGGTAGAAGTTTCTGAACTGATTCACCAGATGCTGCTTAACGAAGGCATTCCCCACGAAGTGCTGAACGCCAAAAACCATGCACGAGAAGCCGAAATCGTTGCCAAAGCCGGCCGGCCAAAAGCCGTTACGATTGCGACAAACATGGCTGGCCGTGGTACCGATATTAAGCTGACCAAGGAAAGCCGCGCCTTAGGCGGTCTGGCTGTTCTTGGTTCTGAACGTCATGAATCCCGCCGCATCGACAACCAGCTGCGTGGCCGTTCCGGACGTCAGGGTGACCCAGGATTCTCGAAATTCTATGTCTCTCTGGAAGATTCTTTGATGGTTCGTTTTGGTACGGACAAGCTGAAATCCCTGTTTGCTTCCCTTGGTGATGAGCAGATTGAATCCAAACAGGTTACCCGTTCCATCACCATGGCCCAGAAGAAAGTTGAAGGCTTCAACTTCGATACGCGTAAAAACCTGCTGGACTACGATGATGTTCTGCGCCGCCAGCGTGAAATCATCTATGATCAGCGCAACAAAGTTCTCGAAAGTGAAGATGTGCATGACATGGTCCGCCTGATTTTTGAAAAAGTCATCGAACAGGCTATTCAGGCCAACCTTTCCGAAGGCCGTAAAGCGGAAGTTGATCTGCCGGGTCTTGTCAAATCGCTGGAAGTTCTTGGGGTAAGTGGTGATCGTGCCATTCACGTTGAAGAACTCGAAGGCAAATCCTACGACCAGCTTAAAGAGTATATCTTTAACAAAGTCTGGGGTGCTTACGAACACGAAATCGAACTGGCCAAAGCACAGTTCTTGCCATTCGAAAAAAACGTTGTTTTACGCAACATCGACCGCAACTGGGTTGAGCATATCGACCGCATGGACAAACTGAGAAATGGTATCTATCTGCGTTCCTATGCTCAAAATAACCCGCTGCAGCAGTACGTTCAGGAAGGTTTCGACATGTTTGAAGACATGAACCGCCGGATTGACCGTGAAATTGCTTCTTACCTGTTAAAAGTACGCATCCGACAGGAAAAACCACAGAATAAAGTGGAAGAAGCCAGAAGTGCTCATGAAGCGAGGATGAATAAAAATGGAACTGTTCGAGCTTAAACAGATTCTGTCTACTCACCTGGAGAAGTTGGACGCTCTGGGTGAGTCACTTTGACCTGCCTGAAAAAGAAAAACAGATTCAGGCTTACGACAAACAGATGCTGGAAGATGGATTCTGGAGCGACCAGAAGAAAGCCCAGAATACCATCCGCAAACAGAACTCCCTCAAGGAAATCGTCAGCGGCTATAAAGAGCTGCGTGAAATCTTTGATGGTTTAGCCGAAACGGCTGAAGTTCTGAAAAGTGATCCGGATGAAGAATTACTGGAAATGGCATCCATGGAAGCTGAAGAAGCGACCGCAAAAATGGATGACTTCGAAGTGAAAGTTCTTCTGTCCGGCGAGTATGACAACTCCAATGCCATTCTCGAGTTTCATCCAGGGGCAGGCGGAACCGAATCCTGCGACTGGACCAGCATGCTCTATCGCATGTATACCCGCTATGCCCAGAACAAGGGCTTTAAAGTCACCGTTCTGGACTTCCAGGAAGGCGAAGAAGCGGGCATTAAGTCGGCTACGATTCTCGTTGAAGGCGAGAAGGCCTATGGCTATCTGAAAGGCGAAAAAGGCGTTCACCGTCTCGTGCGGATTTCTCCCTTTGATGCCGGCGCCAGACGCCATACCTCCTTTGCCTCCGTTGAGGTCATGCCGCAGTTCAATGACGACATTGAAATTGAAATCAAACCGGAAGATCTGATTGTCGAAACCAAGCGGGCTTCCGGGGCTGGCGGCCAGCATATCAACAAGACAGACTCGGCCATCCGTATGGTCCACAAGCCAACCGGAATTGTTGCTACCTGTCAGTCTGGCCGCAGCCAGATCCAGAACCGCGAAGAAGCGCTTAACATTCTGAAGTCCAGACTGTTACAGCGTGAAATCGAGGAGCAGCAAAAGAAGATTGCCGCCCTTAAAGGCGAAACCAAAGCCAATGAATGGGGCAGCCAGATTCGAAGCTACGTTCTGCATCCATATACCATGGTCAAAGATGCCAGAACCGGATACGAAACCAGTCAGGCCCAGTCTGTACTGGATGGAAATCTGGATGGATTTATCTTTGCCTGGTTAAAATCACAAATCGCATAGGCGCAAAACGGCGGCTGTCATTATGGGGGACAGCCGCCGTTTTTGTGTAGATGACGATTCAGAAAGCAGTGATTTGAGGACAATAATCTGAGGACAGTGATTTTAGAGCAGTGATTTTAGAGCAATGAGTTTAGGACAGCAATCCAAAAAGATAGTAGTCAGGGGATAGTGGATTGAGCAGAGCTATTTGAAAGTCTGTGATGAAACGTTTTCTGGATAAGACGGAAAATGCAACAGAAAAATAGAGGGATGCGTGTATACGATCCAGACAAAAATGATTCGGTTCAGAATGAAATGAAACAATTTTCTGTAACACTTGAGCCTGATACTTTTCAATCAGCCAAAAGATGGCTATCTTCAGTCCCATAAGCGAGGACAAATTATGCATCTTAAAATTTTGTGTTGTTCTTCCTGCTCCCGCCTTTGATTTCAAAGCGGATAGACTTGAAAACTCAGGCTTTCAATCGTTTGTTTCAAGAGCAGACCAGTCAATTTGAAAGCTGTGGATCTATACGTTTTAGGTCCTTTTATTGATCCATAAACTGTTAAACCGTCAGAAGACAGGAAAGTGAACCCAAAGGAGAAACGAAATGCCTATTCATTCCAGTATGCTCGATCTGGTAGGAAAAACCCCGCTGGTCGAAGTCCAGAACATTGAAAAGAAATATGATCTGCCCGGACGCATTGCCGTCAAAGTCGAAGGATTCAACCCCGCAGGCTCTGTAAAAGACCGTGTGGCCGCTAACATGATTAAAACCGTCGAAGCGGATGGCCGCCTCAAACCTGGCACCACCATTATCGAAGCGACTTCAGGCAATACCGGTATTGGCCTGGCTGCTATTGGTGCTTTGAAAGGGTATCCGGTCGTCATCGTCATGCCAGACACCATGTCCGTGGAACGCCGCAATCTGCTTAAGGCCTATGGCGCCAAGCTGGTTCTCACTCCAGGCGCTCAGGGCATGAAAGGGGCGATTGCGAAATCCGAAGAAATTGCCAAAGAAGTGGGCGATGCATTTATTGCCGGCCAGTTCGTGAACCAGGCCAATCCGGCTGCTCATCTTGCAACCACAGGCCCTGAAATCTGGGAAGATACCGATGGTAAAGTCGATATCTTTGTATCCGGTGTTGGAACCGGCGGAACGATTTCTGGTGTTGGTGAGTATCTCAAAGCCAAGAATCCAGACGTAAAAGTTGTTGCGGTAGAACCTGAAACTTCTGCTGTTCTTTCTGGCGAACAACCAGGAAAACACGGAATCCAGGGCATTGGTGCGGGCTTTATCCCCGATACGCTGGATACTCATGTGTACGATGAAATCATCACGATTACAGACCAGGAAGCCTATGAGGCGGGCCGTGAACTGGCGCAAAGCGAAGGAATTCTGGCTGGAATTTCCTCTGGCGCAGCTTTAGCCGCCGCCAAACAGTTAGCGGCCAAACCAGAAAATAAAGGAAAACTGATCGTTGCATTGTTGCCAGATACGGGGGACCGTTATCTTTCAACACCAATGTTTGCCCAGGAATAACTCCTCTTGCCGATCAATCCTGAATCGAAATCCCATCAAACGAAAAACAGACAATCAAACACTTGGATTGAACCGGAATGCCAGTATTCAATGGCCTTCCGGTTTTTTTACTGTATGCCCTGTCCAGCCCACTAAAAAAGCCTGCCTTTCGACAAGCTTGAATCCACTTTGAGGTGGACTGAATTCATCATAAAAACAGAAACAAGGACAGGGGGTTAAGAAAAAGAAGAGAGGAAAGCCACTCTTTTAAGAGGCTGCGGGGAACTGTTCCTTCAGATTCTTTTCCAGAGCTGTCACATAGCGGCGAATGCTTTGGAGCATGGTTTCAATTTCCTGATCGGTCAAGGTTGCCAGCGCAGATTGTTCAGCGGCATGGATTTTTGCCAGATAGGGAAGAAATTCAGCTTTTCCTTTTTGGGTCAGACAGACGCCCTTGCTTTTACGGTTGTTGGGCAGACTGACCAGCTCAATCAGGCCTTTGCTGGTCAGCTTCGTGAGGGCGGAGTTCACAGTCTGAACAGGCAGGTAAAGATTGCGGGCAATGTCAGCCTGCCGAAGAGGTGTCTGATTCTCTTCGATTTCCAGAAGTATCCAGAGTTCGTTTTCCGTAAGGTTCATGGACTTCAGACAGATTTTATACACATCCCAGGCCTGACATTCGAGAGATAGAAAGTCCTGATGGGCTTTTTGAAGATTAAGAGCATGCAAATTCGGCTGCATCACAGTCATCCTCCTGTTTTCTTGATCATATCAAATATTAACTGTTTAATATCATTCCAGAGCGGGCAGCGCTTTTCAGAAAGCGAATTTCTGGATAAAATTCCAGCCGGTTTTGAAGTATCCATACTGATGGCGGAAACGATACACAAGGAAAGCCGTGATCACAACGGCCATCGCTTCCGCTGCGACCATGGAAAACCAGACTCCATTCAGTCCCCAGAAAAGTGGAAAGATCAGAATAAAGCCAATCTGGAAAACAAGGGTTCGAATCAGCGAAATGGCTGCTGAAACGGGGCCGTTGTTCAGAGCAGTAAAGAAGCTGGAGCCAAAAATCGCAAATCCAGAAAACAGGAAAACGGGTGAACAACAACGGAAGGCCTGAATGGTCAGATCCATCAATTCTGGATCATATCCCGCAAATAAGCTGGCCAGTGGCTCTGCCAGCAATTCCGCCAGACCAAACATTGAGACTGCACCAATCAGAAGAATGACCAGTGATTTTTTGAGCAGGCTGGAAAGCTCCTGATGGCTGGCAGCACCATACTGATAGGAAACGAGCGGGGAAACGCCAATACTGTAGCCGATGGAAACGGCCATGAAGATCATGGAGACATACATCAGCGTTCCATAGGCCGCTACTCCATTTTCCCCCGCAAATCGTAACAGCTGAAAGTTGTACAGAATGGAAATAATCGAAGTTGCGGCATTGGTAAACAACTCTGACATGCCGTTGACCATCGCAGATCCCACTTCACGGGCAGTGATGGTAAAACGACAGAAATAAAGAGCGTTTTCGCCTTTTCCAGCCATTGGTTTTACAAAAAAGACCAGACTGAGGAGTGCGGCCATACTTTGTCCAAGACCTGTCGCACAAGCCGCCCCGGCAGCGCCCCAGTCCAGAGTTCCGACCATCAGCCAGTCCAGAAAGATATTCAGCACGCCTGCGCAAAGAGTAATAACAAAGTTATGCAAAGGCCGTGCAGCAGTGACAAAAATGGTCTGAAAGTACATCTGAATCATCGAACAGGGCAGAAAAGCCAACAGGATAAGCGCATAGGTGTACGCATCCTGGCGAAGCGCGGGCGTACAGCCCATCAGATCCAGAACTGGATTGAGCAGGGCACGTCCGGCCAGACTGGTTCCAATGCCCAGAATAAGGGAAACGACGAACAGCCCCGTCAACAGCTTCCGTGCTTGATCAGGACGCTTCTGACCGATTGTTTTGGCGATGAGAGCTGAAGAACCGGAACCCATCATATAACCAATGCTGGTCAGAATTAAGGTATACGGCATGATAAAGTTTACGGCCGCAAATGACAGCTTTCCGGCAAAATTGGAAAGAAAGAAGCCATCGACGACTCCGTAAATCGATGTTACAACCAGACCGAGAATAGTTGGTAAGGTAAAGCGGAGCAGTTTTTTATAATTGTAGTGCTCCGAGAGTTTAAGCTGCATAAAAACCTCCTGAGTGAGCCGATATCACAATACAATCCGAAATCAGATTATCCGATATCGGTGAAAATGATAATATCTGATTTCGGATAAAATAAAAAGGAAACCCATACTTTCACAAAAAAAACGAAAAATGGATTGTCGTTTGTAAAAAGGAAAAAGGAAGCCACCTTGTGGAGTTATCGAGCAGCAACTTAAACGACTGCCCTGGAAAAGGTTGAATTCCAAGGATGCAAAAAGACCTGGCTACAGCCAGGTCAAAGAGTCAGCAAACAAGAAGAGGATAGATGAGATGGACTCAGGAACATCAAAAGAGTCACCAAAAAGGAATGTCAGAATCTGATCAGGCTTTGATAAACGCCTGGACAGCCAGAATCACTGCTTCTGCAATCAGGGCAATTCCGGTAAAACTCATGATCATATTGATGACACTTGACGGACGGATCATCAGAATGATTCCGATAAACAACATGATCAAAGCTGCGACCATACTCAGCATCCAGGAGGAAATCCCGGCCCGTTTGAGCACAAGCGATTTCTGAATCTGGGTGATGGAGTTAAAGGTTAACAGGACGCCGGCAACAATTGGAAAAAAGTTGATCAGCATATGGGGCCAGACGGCCAGAATCAGACCAATGATGATTCCCGGGATTCCGATAACCATCGGTGAGAGATTCGTCGATTTTGTGATCACGAAATACTGATACAGATTATAGCCGCCGTAGACAACCAGAAGGATGCCCAGAACACGAACGATGGTTGTCAGAATGGAGCCAGAAAAGAAGCACAGGACAAGGCCAAATAACAGGTACATCAGCGCCATGGATAACATTTCGTTGCGTGATGGATTTAAACGATTCATAAAAGTCCTCCTTTAAAAGATTTCTTGATTTTATTCTGTCTTTATTATCAGTGAAAACGGGCAGTTTTTCTTTGTGCAGACCCGAAGTTTGCAGGCAGCCTGTCCAGATCATAAAAAGCAGATTTTTTAACAGGCTTATTCTAACCAAATCAACCAAACAAAGAAGAAGAAAAATCTTATTAAATTCAGAAGAAATCACATAAAAACAAGAAGGATGAGTACAAAGAGTTGAATGAATTCGGATGGAATTGATGAAAGATAAAAAAGCAAAAGGCAGTACAGAAAGAATTCGGGAAAGGACAGTTCTGATAACCAGAACCCCCTCGAACGCTGCCTTCTTGATGTTCTTCGTGCGATGGACAAATATGCGACCATCTACAGCCAGCGCCTGAAGGCGAGTGGATCATCATTCGATTGGGATGACTCAATCCTGGTCGATAGCGAAGCCAGAATAACTCAAATGATGACACTGGTAAATGCCGGAATCATCAGCAAGTCCGAATTCCGCCAGTGGTATTTCAACGAATCGGAAAGTCAAGCGAATGCTGCACTTGAAGCTGTCCATGCCGAGGCCGCCGCCGATGTGGAAGATAGCTTTAAGATCAGGAATGAATAATGGATGACTTAAATCGTCTTCGAACACCAGATGAAGAAAAGCAGGCAACTGTCTCAAAACTGGTGGATCGGTTCGTAAGCTTGTTTGAAGAAGTCCAAAGCTTCTACATCGAGAAAGTTGCTTACCATATCCGGACGATTGAAGGGCTAAACGCTACCAGCATCAACCGTCTATCGATCATGGCACGCATGAACGAAGATATCGCTCAGATCAAGGCGAAGCTGGCCAAGGCACTGGCCTATCCTAAAAAGCACCTGGATCAGATGCTGCTTGATTCATTCAAAGAAGTTTCTGGTCCAAATATTTTTAAAGAGCGAGTCCTGGAAGAAAAACCGCAAACAGAAAGCACCAGGAAAAGTGTCGAGCAGCTGGCTAAGGCAATTGCCCGTCAGGCAAACGGTACTCTTGAGAATCATTCGAACACTACTGTTATCACCAAGAACTATTCCCGGATGGTCGATCGAGCGATCATCGTTACGACTTCAGGTCTTAGTTCATACTCTGAAACCATCAGACAGATCATTAAAGATCTCGGATCTAATGGCTTGAAGATCGAATACACGTCTGGCTATAGGCAGCGTCTGGATTCGGCTGTCCGATCTAACATTGTGTCAGCTTGCAATCAGATCGCACAGCATGGATCAGACATCGTTGCTGAGAAACTTGGATGTGATTGTAAAGAAATCACAGTTCACTCCTGCCCCGCTCCTCATCACGCGTCTGTTCAAGGGCATGTCTTGAAGAATGAAAAGTGGGACAAGATGCAAGCCGGTGAATCTTTCGAAGATATCAACGGAGCTGCTTTCGTTGGTTTCCGTCGTCCGATCAGCGAATGGAATTGCATGCACTTCGGGATGGCATTCGATTCCAGATACCAGAGGCCAAAATATACTCAAAAGCAGCTTGATGAGATCTTGAGAAAAAACCAGGAAGGTTTCGAATGGCGCGGGAAGCATTACACGATGTATGAAGGTACCTAGATGATGCGTCAGCTGGAGCTGAAAGTCCGTAAGCAAATGGACATTGCTGTTGGCGCCAAAGCTGCCGGGCTAGAAGATATGCGGACGGCTTGTCAGACTCGGATCGATAACTTTGGCAAAATGTATACTTCGCTTTCTGAAGCCTCTGGAATACCCAGGAAAACAAACCGGATGTGGGTCGAGGGGTTCACCAGATGGAAAAATCCTAAAGCTAATGAAATCAAACGGCTGAACTGCATGAAGCCTTTGAACGATTTAAAAAGTCAAAATCCGCTTGCTTTAGAATTGCACGAAGGACGGCAAGGCAAACACATAAAAGGCCATCCCAATCACGTTGATTCTAAGAGCGAAGTTACCATCTCTATGGGAGAATGCCGTCAAATCATTTATGATAAAAGTGGGACTGGTACACTAGTGTGGAATAAAAAAGGATTGTGGACGAATAAGGAACGAGTTGTGGCGGATAAGATAATTGGTACTGTTACGGATAAGGATGGTAACAAGATCGAAACAAATAAAGCCATGATTCATTACAGCAAAAAAGGAGCGCATTTAGTACCTAGAAAGGATTGAATATGACTCTGGAAACCGCTTGGCGGGAATACAAAGAAAAAGGCGATAAAAAAGTGGAAGTCGTATGCACTGACGGAGATAGATTGACAGGCGTTTTTGATGAACTTATGGAAGCATATGAGAATGATTATGATGCTATTTTCTTGACTCATTCAAGATATGACTGCGTAGAGATCCCACTTGATGAGATTGTCTCAATTACTGTTATCGAATAAAAGCCAACGGAAATAAGACTTCGGCTGGCTTTTAAACACTTTGATAAAGAATAAAAAGAATATACCTGAACAATTCATCAAAACCGACAAATGGCCGGAAACACCTTTAAAGAACGCGTTTCCGGCCATTTTGCTTTT
>CAJTVE010000025.1 GCA_910579655.1 uncultured Allobaculum sp.
CAGACAACAGCCGAAGCTGTCCTGTCAAACAACAGGGGTGTATTTCAACCCCCATGGCTTGCCATGGGGTCAGTGAGTATCCTCGCGCATTAAAAAAGGAGCGTGTAGCACCACGCTCCTTTTCCTTTTGCCTGCTAGGCAAAATATAAAGTAGTTGTCATTGCGACTGAAGTGTACCTTATTTTCCCAAAAAAGGAAACAGGAAGCATTCTTTCTTGACCATAAATGGTGCTTTGCGATCATTTTTGTATCCATTGGTTACTGTTCACACACCCTGTTGATAGATGGTGTGCGAAACACGTGCAAGCGATTTATGCAGTAAATCAGCCGATCGGGTAGAAAATTCCCCAAGATATAACGAATAGAGCTGAATTGGAGCTGGAAACGACTTCAATTTAAGAAAAAATTGCTGCACAACTACATTAGGGTGTGAACAGTAACATCCATTGCAGCTATTGATAATCCCCGCCTTCAACGCCAAGATATTCCTCCAGCGTTAATCCCGAAGCGGCAACATCTTTGGCAAGTTCTCCCAGGTAGCGAAGATGCCAGGGTTCGGCCTGATAGCCGGTGATGGCTTCTTTACCTGCCTGATAGCGGACAATAAAGCCATATTCTGCCGCATGGTCTAAAAGCCACTGGGCTTCTGTTGGAGAAGTCAACAGTTGACCCGCTGCGTCTTTGAGATCAAAAGCCAGGCCCGTCTGGTGTTCAGAAAAACCAGGACGGGCGGAAAACGTATCGGCCTGCTGCTGACCCTGCGCATTGACATAGCCGTTATATAAGGCAGTCTGGGTTTGATAGCTACGATAGTTGCTTGTATCGCGGCTGACGTTAAGAGACTGACTTTGCATGGCATCCAGCAGTTGGTTCAAAGCAGCCTGGGCTTCTGGATCCACACCCGGCGCATAATCCGCAGGGACTGGATGCTTTTTGTTTACGACCAGAACGCCGTTGGCATACGTTCTTCCTTCTTTGTTTTCAATAACAGGGGAAGACGTAGTCTCGCTTGCCGATGAAGAAGTTGTTTCATTGACTGGCAACGTTTGCGAAGCCAGGGATTCATGAACAACAGAAGGAAGTTCTTCAATCTCTGAATCACTTTCCAGGCGCTGACCGGATTCATCAACCTGCCGCAGATCCATGGTCCGTTTTTCACTTTTTCCACTTTCGTCATAAGGATCATCCGTTATGATGACAGAGGAATTGTCCAGCAGAGTCTCTGAGGATAAAGAAGCAAGATTTGCACTGGAACCAGAACAGCCGGCCATCATTGCTCCGCCTGAAAGGTTCGTCAACAAGCTGAATGCAAGAACAATTCGATATTTTGATTTTTCCATAACGAACTCCTTTTTATCTTCATCCTATCTTAGCCAAAGAATGTTCTGAAGAAAACAGAAAGCCAGGGGAGAAGATTTGAATCATTCGTTTCCCGGCTAAAAAGCGGAAATCCTTTCCTTGTATTATTATCCTGATACTACTATCTTGATAATATAATTATCCTGATTTTGCCATATTGCATCCTAATATTAGCAGTCTATTCAGCAGCTTTGATTGATCTGCTTGATTCGATCTGCTCTATATAGTTATTTGGCTGCGCACTGCTCCTGGTCAGTCTTTTTATCCGCTGGCTTTGCAGACCGTCCTGCTCTTCTTTGAGTTTACATTTCTTGTCGTCCTGCTTGTTTTCTTGCTGGAAGTTGGGCAGGCAGACTTGGACGATTGCTGATTTTCTTTCGAATTCTCTTTATCGCGTTTTTCTAGCTTCCCTTCTTCTTTTCCAGCCCTGCTTGATGCGGCAGGGGACTTGCCAGTTTATGGTGGCCGTCCAATAACAGCCTGAGGACCTGACCAGTCCCCTGTTGAAAACTTGCAATCTGGTGAGCGCAAAAACAGTTTCTTTGATCTTTTCCTCCTACACTGTAGGCATGAATGAATCGAATCTTACGTTTATTTTTGATAGCCGTGGAACCCGAAAACTGCTGGCCAAAAATCCACAAATCAAATCCCGGATGATTGAAACGATCACCAGGCAGGCTGAAAATGATTTTTTCAAATGCAAACTGGCTTCCCGGCGCAAATGGCAGGGAATCTCTTTGTTGGAATGCCGGGTCAATGATCCTTCGGTGGGTGCTTTGCGCGTTGCGTTTGGCTGTAAGGATCAGACGATCTATATCGTCTATGCGACAACGACAATTTTGAAGAAAGACTTCTCGCAAGAGCTGGACAGCTTTTTAAAGGATGGATCGAAATGAAACTGGTCCCTTTACGACAGGCGCAGGTGAAATATATGAATTGCCTGAAAGCCAAAAATTTTACCGGCCTTAAACTGCTTACTTTCAAAAAAGATCGCTTTGTCCAGGTTGAACTTCAAGAAGACGGACTGCATCTGATTGAATCTGGCTATCTCAACCAGGATATTGTGCTGGATCCAAAGGAGGCCAAAAAGATTTTGAAAGACGCTTTTAACCGGGAATTTCCCCGCAGCACCCGACTGTATCTGGACGAATAGCAGATATGTTTTTCTGTCTCCTGTATCCTTTCCTTCTGTCTTTTGATTCAGTCCAGATTGGTTACCCAATTTGTTGAACGTTTCAAATACAGAGAATGGCGATCCGTCTGAATATTCGGATCGCCATTTTTACAGGTTCTATAGCTTAACTTTGCACTTTTCAAGGCCTGCTCTGGTGTGGCTGCTTCAAAACCTTTTCATGACTTCCAGATCCAGCCAACCAGTCCATCGGCACTTGTCACAAACAGAAGATGGGGCATGCTGAAAAGATGAAGGCTTCCATGGTCAGCTGTGTTCAGCCGGTCAATTCCCTGTGCATTTAGGGTCTCCAGTACAGAAACACTTGGATGGCCATAGCGATTCTGATAGCCCGCTGAAATCAAAGCCAGCGTCGGATGAACAGCTTTAAGAAACGCAGGATCAGAGCTAGTATTTGATCCATGGTGGCCCAGTTTGAGAACATCGGCTTCCAGGTTGTTGGTTTTTTGCAGCTGCTTTTCAATCGCAATGGAAGCATCACCGGTATACAAATAACGAAATCCATCGTATTGAAACAGGCAGACTAAGCTTTGATCATTTTCTTGGGCAGGATCGCTCTCTCTTTCGTTTAACAACAGCCAGAATTCATAGGCTATTGATAGTTTTGCGGGTTTTCCGGGAAGCGTCTGATCAATCTGACTGGGATCCAGGTCTTTTGTGGAACGGATCGTCTGAAGAACTGGAAAGTTCTGGATCAGCGAATCCACAGCCCCATCATGGTCAAAGTCCCCATGGCTGACAACCAGCCTGTCGATTTTTCGGATCTGATGTCTTTGCAGAAAAGGAATAAAAAGTTTCGTTGCGTTGTCCGTATTCATCTTGCCGGCGGCATCAATCATGGTCACGCTTTTTTGAAAAGGCTCAACGATTAAAGCTGCATCGCCCTGGCCGACATCAATCTGAAAGACATGAAAGAACGGATCCAGATTCCAGCTCCAGGGATAGATACAGACTGCCATCAAGAGCAGAACAAATCGCTTCGTTTTCCATTTCCAGACCACCAGGATCAATAAACCGCCAAACAGCGTTAAATACCACAGCGGCGGACTTCCATACACCGTGCACCAGTCCAGCGATACCTGGATTCCTTCCAGCAATTTCAAAAACAGCTCTCCATATGGAGCGCTCCAAAGGCCAGGAATCGAAAGCAGAAACACCCAGCCGATAAGACTTCGAAACCACAGAAACATCCCGAGCATCAATAGATTCAACTCTTTCAGCCAGATCATCTGACAAAAGGCAATCCACAACATTCCAACGACTTTCTTCTGCCATGAAGCCTGGACAAAATGGCTGAAAAAGGAGATTCCAGCAGGCAGCACCAGACTGAGGGAATCCGCTCCAAAAGGAGAGATCCATAAGAATGCAAGCATTGAAACCGGCCAGCGAACATTCCAGTCTGAAAACAAAGCCGTGCAAATCTGAAACACGAGCAGACGCAAGCTTGCCTGGCGAACCGGAAAGAAAAAGGTCAGACTAAGCTGCAAGCCCACCATGAGCCAGTTGAGTTTCTTCTTTTCAACCCGATACGAAAGCCGTTTACGGATTCCATAGACCAGGGCAATCAAGGGCAGTCCTGTTGTACTGATCCAGTCGAGGTTTTCATCTTCACTCAACCCATAAAACAAAAGGCGATACAAAGGAGCAGCCGATCGTGAATTGACAAAAATCCATATCTTCTGACGCAGCAAAAATCCATTGAGTCCTGCCTTTTCTTGGCTGGTTTTTAGAGGGTTCATCTGAGTGGCACTATACTGGATGTCATTTGCCTGGAGGTAATCCTGAAAACAGAACAATCCTTCATTGCGCTGCGTATGAATCGCTTCAAATCCAGAGAGTTCGACTTTCTGATCCAGAAGCAGATCTTCAGTTTCATAAACAATCGCTCTCTGCCTGCCATTTTGGGCAATCGCATATCCATTGCGAATATTGACGATCGTATAGATTCCCGAGGCAGGTTTCTGCGGTTGTTGAAGCCAGACTGAACCCTGGAAAACAACAAGACAGAACAGCCACCAGAAAAGAACTTTCAGATTTTGAAACCGCCAGACCAATAAAGCAGATCCCAGACAGGCTCCAGCCAGAAAGAGACCAAAGATCGATCCAGATGCTTCTTTTGCAGGCAATAAAGCCAACACCCAGAGACATAAAGCCATCAGGATCAGACTGGCTTTACAGGGCAATAAAGTCTTGAAGCGCTGCAAACTTCTTTTCTCCTATTCCGGCTACTTCCATCAGATCTTCCAGCTTTTCAAATGGATGCTCCGTGCGATAGGCAATAATCTTCTCGGCCATTGCCGGGCCAATTCCTGGCAGATTCATGAGTTCTTCTTTGCTTGCGGTGTTGATCGATATTCGTGGACTGCTTCCATCCATGTTTTTCTTGCCGACGACAATCACCTGCCCTGCCTGTACCTCCTCCAATAAGCTCAGGGCACTTAAATCGGCCATATCACTTTCACCGCCTGCCTGTTTGATCAGGTCCTGAATCGTTGCTCCATTTTTGAGCGTATACACACCCGGGCTGGCAACTGCCCCTTTGATTTCAGCCTGAATGGTATCGGGTGCAATCCTCTCTAATGACATTGGAGTCACGCGTCCTGCCATGCAGACCAGGCCCAGAAAAAGAAACAGCAGCGGGCCGGCTGCTTTCTGAATTGTCTTCATACTTGGATATACGCAAAAAAGGTCTGATCGCAAAGGCCAAATTTCTAAAAAGGGAGTAACGATGCCGCCTGGGTTCATCCTTTTAGACTCTGATGAAAAAGAATAGTCCTGGAGCATCTAAAAATGTCCACTTAAGAAAATTCTTAAAACCCATTAAAGAGAGACTCAGACCTTTATCCTCATAAATATGAAATTAAGGTTCATCCCGCACCATGAATTAAGGCACCATTAATTTCAGTCTAAAGAAAAACCCTGGTTTTCTTTACACTTTTAAAGAAACGATTCTGGATGAAGCACAATATAAGATTCATTAACAAACCAAAATAGCCTATTTATTGAATTTTAAAGTAGATTTAATCGTTTTAAAGATTTGTAATAAACCGTATTCATAATACATCATCCACTAATTCAGATTGATAGACTTTCTAATTTTAGATTTTTAAAAAATGAGCAAAAATACAGAATAAAAGTTGGACAAATGTCGAGTATAAGGATAGAATAAAGACAGAGTTAAGGTGATATAAAGAACACCTCTTCAAAAACAAAGAGAATCTTCACTTCTTCCTTTCCATCCATACAGAAAGTTAAAGATGCAGATGCATCGAGGGAATAATTATGACACGCACAACTACTTCTAAACAGAACACAAACCTGAGCAAACTGATCGCTTTAGCAACCAGCCTTTCCATCGCCGCCGTTGTTGGATACACCGTATTAAAACCTTCCGCTCCAGTCGTTCAGGCTCATGCCTATACAAACGAAAACAAAATCGTTGCCGTTTCCAGCCAGAAAGTTTTAAAAGCTTCTGTTGAAACACCAGAACAGCCTGCCGAAAACAAATAAAAACTGCGAAATTCATCATTCAAGCACCAAGTCAAACCTGACAATCTTACGATTGCTCCAAGCTGTCCATCATTCGTATTTCATCATCATGGAGCCAATCTGCTTGATCTTTATTCCCTTACTTTTGACATTTCCCTGTGGAAAACTGAATTTCTTTTCTTCTCTTGCAGTTTTCTACTCTTCGCCTGATGACCATTCGATTTCAAACCGATACCAGACTTGCCTCTGATCTTGGATCAGGGGCTTTTCTTTCGCCTGGCCGCAACAAATTTCTGAATCCAACACAAATCGTCTTTCGTGTTGTTCTGTTAGAGTTCGATCGCGGATATACTTCCATCATTCCATTTCATTGAAGGAGGAAAAAACAATGAATACAAATAAAACTTATACCCATCGGGCCATCCATCAATACGCTCCAAAGAACACATTCCATCCAACGGCTCATGGTAAAAAAGATCTTCCCGCAGTTATCCGTGCCTGTCTGCTGGGAATGGCCGGAATCACGACGATTATTATTGGTGTTCTTCTGTCTATGAACGCCTTTGAAAATGGATCCACATTCACCTTGATTCTGGGGATTATGGCTGGCCTCATCGGATTGGTCAGTATCAGTTTCAACGGTTACCTGTATAAAAAAGAGATGATTTAAAAGCCGCTGAAAAAGGCCAGCCAGCAGCTGGCAGTAAAGAAACCAGTTTGGTCATACGATCCATCCTAAATCAAGTCAAAACTCTGCGTGAATCAATACGGATACTCTTTTTACGGATAAAGTCATATTGGAGCAATCTGATACGATTTTATCCGTTTTTGATATTGTGACAACACTGATCCTGGAGTAAAATTTCGAAATCTGAAACCTGAAACCTGCCAGCAACTGTGCCGGCATGGTCAGCTCTTTTCCTCTGGCAAAAAGCCACACCAAAAAGGAGATTTCTTGAATCGTTCACAAAGCAAATATTTCAATACCGCCATCCGGATGGACGAAGCTTTTCTTTCTATCCTGGCCAGAAAAGATTTCTCAAATATCACCGTTAAAGAAATTTGTGAAAAGGCTGGCGTCAACCGCTCTACTTTCTATCTTCACTATGAAACGCTAAGCGATCTGCTCAATGAAAGCGTTCAGTATATGCATACTCAGTTTGTAACTTACATGAAAGAACATACTGTCGAACTTGAGTCATTCACCGCAAACCGCCTGCATACCGGACCACTGGACGACCTGTATCTGATTACGCCAGAATATCTCCTTCCTTTTCTGAGCTACATCAAGAAAAACCAGAAACTGTTTAAAACCGCTTTGGAAAATACAGGGATTTTGCAGCTTGAAGAAACCTACGGTCAAATTTTCGAACCGATCTTTACTCCTCTTCTCGAACGATTTCATGTTCCAGAAAAAGATCGTCCGTATCTTTTGGCTTTCTACGTCCGTGGGCTGATGGCCATTCTCCAGGAGTGGCTCAAAAACGAATGCGAAGATCCGATAGAACGAATTGGAGCGCTTATGGAACAGTGTGTTCAAGGCGCAGGTATGTTGGGGAAATGATTATCCGATGATCATTTCCTCTTTATTTTTCGCAAATCATCACTCGTCTTTTCCCTTCTCTTTTCTGGCAAAAAGCTGCAGGATTCTGATTCAGGCTTTCCGTTTGTAAAGCAACAAAAATTACCTGAAGATAATTTCTATCTGGATAGACCTTTACAGAAAGGATGATTCCATGCGATCCAAAAGAATTCCTGTCCTGTTTCTGGCCTTTCTGATGGCAACCGAAGGATGGGGATGCGCTTCAGAAAATAATATTCAATCCGAAGACACAACCGAAGAAACATACGAAACAGAGCCCTCAGTGGATGACGAAAGCCGAGAAAATACTGCTTTATTTACAGAAGAAAACATTTCGAAAGGTCTTCTGCGCAAAACGGTCTATGCACTGGTCAGTGCTGCCGAAAATTCAACATTAGAGTACTGGAATGAGTATGGCTATATCGAGGATATCGGCGATGGCCGGGGCTACACCGCTGGCCTTGTTGGCTTTACATCCGGTACTGGCGATTTGTTGGAAGGGGTGAAGCTTTATACCAGACTTGCCCCAGACAATGGACTGGCCGCCTATATTCCGGCCCTGGAAAAAGTCAATGGCAGTGATTCTCACCAAAACCTTGGCGAGGGCTTCTGCCAGGCCTGGAAAGAAGCTGCCAAAACTGCAGCGATGATGCAGGCCCAAAATGAAATCATCAATGAAGAATACATGGATCCAGCCATCGAGGCTGCCGCCCAAGATGGCCTTTCTCCCCTTGGTCAGTATATTTACTATGATGCGCTGATCGTTCACGGTGACGGGGACGATCCCCAAAGCTTTGGCGCCATTCGAAACGAAGCGAAAAAGAAGGCCAAAACTCCTGCCCAAGGTGGAAATGAAACGACCTATCTGAATGCTTTTCTTGATGCCAGAATTCCAGTCATGAAAGCTGAAACTGCCCACTCAGACCTTTCAAGAATTGATGTCCAGCGTGAATTCCTCAAAGAAAAGAAATTTGACCTGTCCCTTCCCCTTTCGTTTACGATGTACGGTGATTTTTATGACCTGACCAGCCAAGTTCTGGCAAAAGCGCCGGACAACTTCTGATCCACCTTTTCAATTTTGCTCTCCATAAAAAGGAGGGCTTTTTTCATTTGCTCTAGCGACTTTCCATTCATTACACATTGTTTTTTCATCCTGAATCTATTTCCTTAAGCAGCTGCCTGAGCTCCTTTCAAGCGGCTTTTTTGGTAAAGGAAGAATCTCTTTCCCTCACCATCCTGCCTATTTTTGAAAAAATTCAGCAAATTCAGAAACTGCCAGGCCAAGCCCTGCAAAAAAATCCAAATTTTTTTGAGAAAACGAAAACAGACCAGCTTTTTTGCGTATAGGCAATTAGAAAGGATACGGAAAATGCCACTACCAAAACTCTCCCTAAGAATTCCGACTCATCTGTAAGAAATACGTATTCAGTTTTACTGGACAGACGCAAGCAAAATAATGTCCTAACTTAAATACAGATTGAATTAAATTTATGAGGAAGATTTGGTACAATGCGTCTTCTCAGTGGTGAAAAATGAAATCCACAAAAGAAAAACAGTCTGATCAAGACAATTGGCTTGACCAGAAGACAAAAATCTTCCAGGTGATCACAAGACTTTGCTTTCTGGACGATGTTTTCAGCAGAGTGATTCTCAGTCATTGTACAATGGAACAAAGAATTGAGATCGTCCGGGCAATCATTGATCCGGTCTTCCGAAAAATGGGGCTCAGGGTCATCCGCACCATTGTTTATGCCGAAACGCAAAAAGATATGAAAGAATTATTCAGCCATTCGGCCGAGATGGATATTTTTGCGGTAGACATCGAAGGTAATTTTTACAACATTGAGCTTCAGATATCCGGCTCTCTCTCCTTTGCCAGAGTTGAAAACTACTCTTCAACGTTGAACAAATATAGCCTGAAACCTGGCGAAGATTACGAAAACTCTAAAGATACCTGGACGATCTTTATTACAAACCAGCAGTACTGGAAAGAGACAGGTGAACCAATCTTCGACGATGGTCCTGTCTGCCGCATTGAATATGCTCAAGTCTACGGCAACACTCCAAAGAAAGTCATGTCACAATCCCATAGCCACATCTGCCTCGTTAATGCTTTATACAACGGCGATGATGTGCTGGGGGATCTGATGCGCGATCTCAACAGTACTGATCCGAGTAAGATCAAGATTCCAGCTTTGCGGAAAGTGGAAACTTGGCTGAAGGAAACAAAGGAAGGGGAAAACATTATGACAAGTGTTTTTAATGAACTGCTTCAAGAAGAAGTAAAAAAAGAATTAGAAAAAAAAGTTGAAAAAGTAAGAGAAGAAACGCGAGCAGAAATGGAAAAAGAAATGGAAGACACACGTGCTCAAGCGCAGGCGGAAATACAGAAGGAAAAGGAAGAAAGTAAGAAACAGACCATTCGTTCCTATTTTATTGAGGGCGGACGCGACAATGCCTTTATCGCCAAAGTAATGCACACAAGCATTGAATATGTTCAAAACATTCGCAACGAAATGGCAAACACACTTCTTCAAGTCTAAGTGATCCAGAATACAATCCATCTTCCAACAAAAATTGAGATTATCCAAGCAATCACTATTAGTCCATTTTTTGAAAAAGCGGGACTTGAAAGTATCCTCACTGTTGGCTATATAGAAATGCACAAGTATATGAAAGAATTGTTCAGCCATTCAGCTGCGATGGATATTTTTGCGGTAGACGACAAAGGCAATCTTTCCAACATTGAACTTCAGATATCCGGCCTTCTTTTCTTTGCCAGAGTGGAAACTGCGCTTCGATAGTCATCCTGTCTGCCGCATTGAATATGCTCAAGTCTAAGGCAGCACTCCAAAGAAAGTCATGTCACAATCCCATAGCCACATCTGCCTCGTTAATGCTTTATACAACGGCGATGATGTGCTGGGGGATCTGATGCGCGATCTCAACAGTACTGATCCGAGTAAGATCAAGATTCCAGCTTTGCGGAAAGTGGAAACTTGGCTCAAGCACACAAAGGAAGGGGAAAAAATTATGACAAGTGTTTTTAATGAACTGCTTCAAGAAGAAGTAGAAAAGGTAGTAGAAAAGAAAGTAGAAAAAGCAAAAGAAGAAACTCGTGCAGCAATGAAGGCAGCAATGCAAAAAGAAATGAAAGAAGAAATGGAAGAAAATAAGAAACAGACCATTCGTTCCTATTTTATTGAAGGTGGCCGCGACAATGCCTTTATCGCCAAAGTGATGCACACCAGCATTGAATACGTTCAAAACGTTCGCAACGAAATGGTAAACACACCGCTTCAAGTCTAAGGAATCCAGAATTCAAAACCAGCTTTCATTGAAAAGAATAGTTGGCTTTCCATCCATCCTTGGCACTGGATACTGGAAAGAACGCAGTTAATCTGAATTCTCGTAAAACCAAAGAAATAAAAACCTCTTTTAGGCTCTTTGCCTTCGGACTGGAAAATCCCTCCGGCAGGATGTCTAAAAGAGGTTTATTGTTTTTAGATCCATCGGAATCCGAAAATCTGAATTAAAACGCAGTTTTTCTAAAAAGCAGGCCTGGTTTCGTCTGCTGTCTGGATCCTATTGTTCGTTGCGTGCTGTTGCGACAAAGTCAAAAACGGCCTGTTCATCCCGGCCGCCGGCGCTTTCTGCAACCAGGGAGCCGTTTTTAAAGAATGTTAACGTTGGAATGGACTGGATATCATATTCGTTGGCGAGATCTTCAAACGTATCAATTTCAGTCTGGGCAACGATGATTCCTTCCTGGTTCAGTTTTTCGCTGGCTTTTTCAAGAACGGGGTAGAAAGCTTTGCAGTGGGGGCACCAGCTGGCATAGAACTCCATCAGGACCGCTGGATTGGAATTGATGATGGTTTCGAAATCTTCATTGCTTGTAACCTGTTTAATCATGAGTAATCACTCCTCTACTTCCTTGAGTATAAAGAGTCATGGATCCTTTTCTGGCTTTGGTGACCATCAGAATGGAAGGACCAACTTCATCAGAGTGAAAAACCACCCGCCCGGTGGGGAATTTCCTCTTCCGGGCGGGTGGTTTGCGTCTTTGCTTCCCATTTTCAGGCGGGTTTTACAATAGGCGCCTGAATGACTTTGTCTGGTTGCTGCTTCCGGTCGCTAATGGAGAACCAGCCGGATGAGGCTTGCCATCCATGGCTTGCGGTCGTTGTAGCGCATCGGAAGATCCAGAGCGCCTTTCTGGATCACGGCTTTGTCATGCGAGAACGTATCAAAGCCATATTTGCCATGGTAATGGCCGATTCCGCTGGCCCCCATGCCGCCAAACGGCAGGTTGTCAGAAGTCAGGTGGATGATGGTGTCATTGATGCAGCCGCCGCCATAGGGCTGAATGCGTTCGACATATTGCTGGTGGAGTTTATCCCGGCTGAATAAATAGAAAGCCAGTGGCGTTGGCAGTGAGGCAATCTTTCGCATGAGCGGCTTGAAGTTTTTATAGGTCAGAACCGGCAGAATGGGTCCGAAAATCTCTTCCTGCATGATCGGATCATCCCAGTCCACGTTGTCCATGACGGTAGCTTCAATCTGTAACGTCGGTCCAGAGGCGCTGCCGCCAACGACGACTTTGGATGGGTCGACCAGCGAAATCAGATGTTCATAGTGAGATTCATTGATGATTTTGCCGATATCTTCCGGGTTTGGATACTGCTTGCGAATTTCATTGGTTAATGCTGCCAAAAAAGGCTCTTTGACGGATTCATGCACAACAACATAATCCGGGGCGACGCAAGTCTGGCCAGCATTGAGGAATTTGCCAAAGACAATCCGTCTGGCCGCCAGAGCCAGGTTAGCGGTTTCATCGACAATGGCTGGCGATTTGCCACCCAGTTCAAGCGTCACTGGCGTCATCTGCCTGCTTGCTGACTCATAAATCAGCGAGCCCAGTTTCTTGCCGCCTGTAAAGAAGATATAGTCAAATTTCAGATCCAGCAGGGCGCTGATTTCCTCGCGTCCGCCTGTCGAAACGGCCACATATTCAGGATCGAAGGTTGAAGTGAGCAGATTTTCAATGGCTTTGGAAGTAGCCGCGGCCGCATGGCCGGTTTTCACGATTGCGGTATTTCCAGCTGCCAGTGCTTCCACTAAGGGGACCATGGCCAGTAAAAACGGATAGTTCCAGGGCGCCATGATCAGCACATTTCCATAGGGGATATGGATGGTTTTGGAGATCGCCGGAAATTCATGAAGCGGGGTGTAATGATAATGAGGCGCTGCATTGTGGTCAAGATGGCGGATCTGCCAGTCAACGGCCGAAAGTGTCAGGCCAAATTCAGACATATACCCTTCTGCAGGACTTTTGCCAAGATCAGTATGCAGAGCATCAAGAATTTCTTTTTCGTGTAGAAGCATTGCTCCTTTGAGCAGTTTGAGCGAATTTTTGCGGAAGTTTACATCATAAGTCAGCCCAGTGGCGAAAAACTGCTTCTGGGCCTCCAGAATCTTGTCAAATTGTTTTTCCATACAAGCCTTTCTAAGGATCCAGGATCCTGATGGAGTTTTCTGGAATTTCTATGCAAAGAGATACTTTTAGTATAGTCATACTGCGGCAAAACCATCAAAAGAAAACCAGCATCCACTTTGAAAGTCTTCCTGCAACAACAAGCAGCCGCCAGTCGATCCAATCGAAAAAAGCTGAGCAGAATCGAAAGGAAACTGTTCAGCTTGAGTGGCTGCTGGATCAACCGTTATAAGGTTCGAAATCCTCTTTTGCCGCACCGCAATATGGGCAGCTCCAGTCTTCTGGAAGATCTGCAAATGGAGTGCCTGGGGCAACGCCGCTTTCTGGATCACCTACAGCTGGATCATAGATATACCCACACAGTGTGCACTGATAAAGGCCGCCAAGATCTTTGACTTCTTCTTTTGGTGAGCCAAGTTCTTCAACCAGTAAGGGCAGAACTTCGTTCAGATCTCCAACGATGCCATAATCTGCATTCTTGAAGATTGGGGCATTTGGATCGTTGTTGATGGCCACAACTGTTTTAACCTTTTCCATTCCTTTGAGATGCGGTTTGGAACCGGAAATTCCCGCTGCAATATAGAGATCCGCATTGTCAGCTTTCTGGCCGGACATTCCAATGAAGCGATCCATGCCGATGAAGTGGTGAACTTCCGCTGCTGGCCGGCTGCCGCCGATGACAAGACCCATGTCTTTACCCGCCTGGATGGCCTTATTGGCATTTTCTTTGGTTTCTACCCCCTGGCCGATTCCAAGAATTTTCTTGGCCGAACGGATTGGAGTCTCTGGATCTTCAGAAGCAGAGAAATCAAAGTCGTTTTTAAGGATTGCCACAAGTTTCCGAACGGAGTCTTTCAGGTTCAGTTCGTCAATCATTTGCTGCTTACGGCCGCCAGCGTCTTTGGCTGCCACTGCTTCTGCTTCTTTCTTGGCCTGCTTTTTGAGTTTGCCAAGAATGTTAGAGGCGATAACAACCTGCTGAATTTCATTGGTGCCTTCATAGATCGTTGTGATCTTGGCATCGCGATAGCGTCTTTCAACGCCCATTCCCTTAAGGTAGCCGCTGCCGCCAAAAATCTGCAGCGCATCATTGCACACTTCCAGAGCAATATCGGACGCATACAGTTTGGCCATGGCGGCGTTCATGGAATAAGGTTCGTGGTTTTCTTTCATTTCAGCTGCCTTATAAACGAGCAGACGAGCCGCTTCGAGTTTGGTTGCCATCATGGCCAACTTGAAGGAAACCCCCTGGTTGACGGCGATTGGCGCACCAAACTGGATGCGTTCTTTGGCATAAGCAAGAGCATCTTCATACGCGCCCTGCGCAATGCCTAAAGCCTGCGCGGCAATTCCGATTCGACCGCCATCGAGGGTGGCCATCGCAATCTTGAATCCCTGGCCTTCCAGGCCCAGCAGATTTTCTTTTGGTACTTTTACATTTTTGAAGTGCAGTTCGGCAGTCGAGGAGGAGCGGATGCCCATCTTGTTGTAATGATCGGAGAAGGTGAAGCCTTCCCATCCTTTTTCAACGATGAAAGCAGAAATTCCACGGGTTCCTTTGCCTGGAGTTGTCACCGCAAAGACAACGTAGGTGTCCGCCACTGGGGCGTTGGTAATGAAGATCTTCTTTCCATTGAGGATGTAATGATCTCCTTCGAGTACAGCAGTTGTTTCTGTTTCGCCGGCATCGGATCCGGCATTTTCTTCAGTCAGACCAAAGGCACCCAGTTTTTCACCAGAAGCCAGTGGTTTGAGGTATTTTTCTTTCTGTTCTTCGGTACCGAAAGCAGCGATTGGATAGGTTCCTAAAGAAGTATGGGCGGACAGGATAACCCCAATCCCGCCATCGACGCGGGAGAGTTCTTCAACAGCGATGGCGTAGGAGAGCACATCATCTCCTGCACCGTTATATTTGGTTTCATAAGGCAGGCCCATCAGACCGGCTTCTTTCATTTTTGCGACAAAGTCATGTGGGAACTTATTATTTTCGTCAAGGTCCATCGCAATGGCTGGAATGTTGGTTTCGGCGAGGTCACGGACTTTCTGACGGAAGTCTTCATGACGCTGATCAGTTTTAAAGCTCATATTTCCTCCTGATCCGGATTGCAAAAGCATCCGTGGATCTTATTAATTCTCATTATACTTGAGTTCGTGCTTTTTGAAGCGCTTTCTTTAGAATTTCTTTATTTCGTCGTGATGTATTTTCCTTTACAGGACAAGAAAAAAGCCATCATCCAAAAAGGATAATGGCAGATTCGCTGAATGAGAATCAGACTGTCTGGACTTATTTCGCTTCGGCGGCGTTAATGAAACGGGTCAGACCGGCTTCATCCATGTAACCGGCAGTTGCCAGGACTGGTTTTCCATCTTTGAAGAAGATCAGAGTTGGAACAGACTGTACATTAAAGGCACCGGCAAGATCCTGATGCTGGTCGATATCAACCTGGGCAACAACAACTTTGCCTTCGAGTTTTTCAGATACAGTTTCCAGAACTGGATGTAACATCTTGCAAGGACCGCACCAAGTAGCGAAGAAATCGATCAGGACTTCTGGGTGAGAGTTAACGATCTCTTTAAACATATCAACGGATTCAACATGACGAATAGACATAGCGAACACCTCTTTCTTGATAATCATTCTACTATGAGTCTATCGATTCCCCCTCAAACTCGCATTCAGATTGCCCGTCTGTAATCGATTCGGATTATCCTTTAATCCCTTTTGTCCAGAGCGATAAAGCGAGTCGATGAAAGCCAACCTTCAGTTCTGGCCTGATTTTCCTCAAACGAATAAACAGTTCAGGAAAATCATGAAAAGAACAGACAAGCTGCCTGGATGGAGGATCAAGATGAATTCATCTCTGCGCGCAGACTGGGGCTGTTTGGCTGCCATAAAAAAACCCAGCCCCTCAATACGAAGCTGAGTTGTTTTTTGGTCAGCTGAATTCCTTTTCCAGACTGGACAGATTCGATTCGCCAATTTGACAAGCCAGACAGCCCTGTCGTTTTCCTACTTCTGATCTGGCGCTGAAGAATCCGAATCCTCCATTCCAAAGTGAAGCAGTCTTTCAGTTTCATCTGTCACTTGTTTTGCCTGGCGCAAAATTTCGGCCGTTCCCGGCTGAGCTGGTTTTACCAAAACCGTTCCATCTGGATGAGCCTGCGATGCGGCGGCTGCTTCTTCAGCCCGTTTGGCATGCATGGCTTTTACCTCCGCAAGGTAGTCTTTGAGAATCTTGTAAAGGGAAGCCATGAGGGGAACACCCAGAATCATGCCCAGAACGCCGAACATGGTACCCCCGACAACGATGGTGATCATGACATAGATCCCCGGCAGCCCGACCTTGTTTCCAATCACACGCGGAAAGAAAATATTGGACTCGATCTGCTGGATGACACATAAGAACACCAGGAAGATCAGGCACTTGGTTGGAGAAATGGTAAAGATAATAAACGCGCCAATGCCGCCGCCAATAAAGGCCCCGATCATGGGAATCATGTTGATGACACCGACCAGAATGCCGATCATGGTCGCATAGGGCAGCTGCAGGATCAGCATGCCGACAATACACATCGTCGAAAGAATACAGGCTTCAATGATCTCCCCTAAAATAAAGGATTTGAAGGACTGGTTGATGATGCGCATATTTCTTGTCAGATGGACACGGCGTTCTGGAGCCATGAATAAATCGGTCAGCTGGTAATACGCTCTGACAAAGCGTTCTTTTTCCGAGAGCACATACGCCGCAAAGACGATCATGACAAACAGGTTGACAAAGCTGCCCACCGCAGTGGTGACCAGATTGAAGGTGCTGTCCATCATATTTCCGGTTGTAGAACCTTTGGTAATAAAGTGCACGATCGAATCGAGGGTGGCAGCCCAGTCAAATTTCACATTGGCAAAGTATTGAGCCGCCTGCGGGTACTTTTCAAAAAGCTTTTGGAACAGGTCACCAAGTTCCTTGAAGTACGTTGGCGCTTCATTGGTCAACATCCGCAAAGCATTGATCATATTTGGAATAACAATCGAAAGAATGAGCACAATCAAGCCTAAAGCCACCAGAAAAGAAGTGGTAATGGCCAGAGTGCGGGCATTTTTTCTTAAAAACGGCTTCGTACTTTCACGAAGTCTTTTTTCAACCGGATCCATGATCAGATTGAGGGTAAAAGCCAAAGCGGCCCCGGCCGCAAGAGAGCTGAAGGAGTTCAGTAAAAACCGGACCCCGTCAACAACATAGTTGAAGTTGGTGATGAACAGAATAGCCAGAACAATAATGATGCCCATCATCCACAGTGTTTTATATCGTTTAAAAATCTGCATTGCGTTTCTCCATTCTGATCAGGACAAGGATTGCGAAGAAAGATACTGTTTCAAGGTCAGAAAGCCAAGAATCAGACAGACCACTGAGCCAGCCAGTGCCTTTAAATCTCCTCGAAACATGGCCGCAAACGAAAAGGCTGCAGCGCCGCCTAAAAACAGAACAGTCAGCCAGCCGGCTGTTTTTCGATTCATAGATCCCATATAAATATTCCCTTCAGTTTGTCTTCATTGTAACATCCACCAGGTTTTTCACACATTTCGGCCCCCGAATATCAAGCCTCCCCAAACAGGCGAAAGATAAAGGGCGAAAAATCTATTCTTTTCAAAAAGAAAGAGCCACAGCCAATGCGGCCTTTTAGAAAGCGTATTCGATCAGAGCCGTTTCCTTCAGATCCAGTCAGATGAATTCAATCTTTCCTTCAGTTTCCATGTGGATCGGCGTAGAATAAAAACCTTATTCGGACCTGAGGATTTTATCCTGCGAAGATGAACCTGTACCTGTCAAAACTGTTATTCTTGGATTTTTCATCTTTTTTCAAGGTTTTTCTCCTACAATAGTATCCGATTGGAATCCTGTCTTTTTCAAACCGGTTCTTCCAGCTTCTTTTTCACCTTCATAAACTGCTTTTTCAGCCGCCCGTTTTCCATCAGAAAGGAGGATTGAAATGCCCAAACGATTCAAAAACAAATTAAAAAATCTGCCCGATCTGCCAGAAGCAGAGTCTGGCAGATCTGACACTCTTCATGAGCCGCTTCATAAATCCTCCCGATCCTTCTGGCTTTTGTTTCTGTGCCTGATCATTGCAGGGGCATGGCTGACGATTTATATCGAAAACAGAGGAATCCTCAATGGGACCAGCCACGGTCTTTCCTCAGAAGAACTTGCGTATCGCATTGAACAGGCCGCCCGCAAGGAAGGCATTGCCCAGCATCTTCCCGAACTGCAGGCCATTGTCAAAGTCGAATCCAATGGCCAGAGTGAAGATGTGTTTCAGTCCAGCGAATCCTTAGGCTTGCCGCCCAATTCCCTGTCCGTCGATGAATCGATTGATCAGGGTGTTTCCTACTATAAAGACCTGCTCGAAAAAGCAGACCAGCTGAATGTTGATCAGGATGCTGTTTTCCAGGCTTACAATTATGGCAGCGGTTATCTGGATTTTGTCGCGCAAAACGGCGGTAAGCATACTCCGGCGCTGGCCGAAGAGTTTTCCCGCATTCATTCCGACGGCCGGATCGTGACCTATCCCAATCCCGTGGCCATTGAATCCAATGGCGGCTGGCGCTATGACTATGGCAATATGTTTTACGTTCAGCTCATTCATAATGTTTTAAATCCGGATATTCCGGACAGTGAAGTCAGTTTTTCCCCATCTGCCTGAGTGGCTGACTGTGCTGACTTGATTTGGATTCAGCTTTTTCCATCAAAACTTTTCCATCTCCCATCCAACCAAAATGGCCCGCCTGAATGGCGGGCCATTTTGGTTGGATTTGAAATTCTGGACGATCAGAGGATCTATCCTTAACGCAAATGGAACAGATGAAGCAGCCATTCCACGATTTTGAGCAGTCCCATCGAATAACAAAACGAAGAGACCGGCCGGCTGCACAAAATAATCAGCAAAAACTTCTGAAAAGACATGCCGCTCAGCGCTGCAATCATGCACAAGACAATATCCGGCGAAACGGGCAGAAACATGAAGATGGTAAAGAACATCGCAAAATGGCCAGAGTTCTGAAGTCTTTTTTCATACTTATCAACAGTTTCAGGACTCGCAAACCAGAGAATAATCCGTTTGCCATAGCGTTTGGCCAGCCAGTATGCGATCAGACAGTTACAGATTGAGGTAATGGTGTTGTAAAAAAACGCCGGGAGCGTGCCAAAAAGCACAATTCCAATCGATCCCATGGAACCCATCGGGACAATTGGGATATAGGACGAAAAGACACTGATCGCAATAAACAGAATCGGCCCAAACGGTCCGGCTTTCTGGATCATGGCTTGAATCCGGCTGGTATCGGCCAGCTTGCCGTTTTTTAACAGATAATAGAACACCGCAATAAACAGAATCGCAAAAAGAATCGAGACGATCTGATTGCGCCGGCGAACTCTCGCCCCCTGTTTTTTCTGCTCTGTATTGACCCCTTCAATGACCGATGAGGAGGTTGCGGGTGAGGCCAAAGAAGCAGACGAGGCGGCTTTTTTGGGAGTGGCATCAGGTTGAGAAGATGGATAATCGGACATGCATATCTCCTTACAGACTTGGATAACTGCCTTCAGTATACAAATGGGCTTGGCAGGATCTTTTCGAGCGCCCAAAAAGATCATCCTTTATTCATCGTACCTGATTTTTTCAGCTTTCGTCCCCACATTCTTCTGGTCAGATCTTTATCGATGCCAAATTCTTGTTTTGATCCCTTTACTTTTCATCCAGTTATTTTTCATCCAGCAAGTCATGCCCTCATTTCAATGTCCGCTGTCTTTTTCAGAAAAGTCGATCTGAAACAGGATCTGTCTTTTCTTTTTGGAAACTTGAAATCTTCTCTCTTCATTCCATCAGATCATGGGATAATTCAATAAGAAGAAAAGCAGCTGCCGGCTGGACAAAAGCGTTTTGGATGGACTGGAAGAGAAGTCCTTCCCAGAATTTCATCACCAAAAGAAAAGACTCTCTGGTACAGCCTTTCATAAATCTATAAATATCCATAAATATTCCATAAATATATGGAACAGAAATCAGATTGAATCTAGACTTTTAAAGACTGGAAAAGCTGATCGAAAAACTGGATGCCTCGTCTTGCCGGGCAGCGAAAAAGGAAACTTTATGACAACACCTTCATACATTCTGGCGATCGACCACGGAACAACTTCCACGCGCGCCATCTTATTTGATCATGATCAGAAAATTGTCGCTCTCTCCCAGCGCGAAGGCCATGTAGAGTATCCGGCGCCTGGCTGGGTTGAACAGGATGCTACGGAAATCTGGCTGGACACTGAAGCCGTCATTGCAGATGTGCTCAACCAGTCTGGCATTGATCCCGAACAGGTCAAAGCCATCGGGATTTCCAACCAGCGTGAAACGACTGTCTTATGGGATAAACGGACCGGACTGCCAATCTATAAAGCCATCGTCTGGCAATCGCGCCAGACCGTCGGAATCTGCGAGCGCTGGAAAAAGGAAGGATTTGAAGAAATCATCCGCCGCAAGACGGGGCTTCGCATTGACCCCTATTTCTCTGCTTCCAAAATCGCCTGGATTCTCGACAATGTTCCCCTGGCAAGACAGAAAGCGCAACGCAGCGATCTGTTGTTTGGCAACATGGACTCCTGGCTGGTGTGGAAGCTGACCGGCGGCAAATGCCATATTACAGATGCTTCCAACGCTTCTAGAACCATGCTTTGCAACATCGAAACAGTCAGCTGGGATGCGAAGCTGCTCGATCTGCTTCACATTCCAGCGTCCATTCTGCCTGAAATTGTTCCAACTTCGGCCGTGTATGGAACGACGGCACCGTATGCGTTCTTTGGCGCCGAGGTGCCGATTGCTTCAGTCGTTGGTGACCAGCAGGCTGCTTTGTTTGGACAGCTTTGCCTGGAGCCGGGCATGGCCAAAAACACCTATGGCACCGGTGGATTCTTACTGATGAATACCGGATCTGAAATCATCCGCTCCAGTCAGGGACTGTTATCAACCATTGCCTGGCAGATTGGCGACCAAGTGACGTATGCCCTGGAGGGATCGATCTTTGTTTCGGGTTCGATCATGAAATGGCTGCGCGATACGATGCGCTTAATTGACAGTGTCAGCGAAACTTCCGATATGGCCATCAAAGCCAGAACAACAGGCGGCGTGTTTATCGTGCCGGCCTTTGTCGGCCTGGGCGCCCCCTATTGGGATCCCCAGGCCAAAGCATCGATTGTTGGTCTGACATTTGGTTCCGGTAAAGAGCAGATTGTCCGGGCTGCTTTAGAAAGCATGGCGTTCCAGGCCAATGATGTTTTACAGGCGATGATGATCGACTCAGAAATTCCATTGAGCATTCTGAAAGTGGATGGCGGAGCAGCTGCCAATGATTTCCTGCTTCAGTTCCAGGCTGATCTTTGTCACATCGATGTCACGCGCTTTAAGATGACTGAACTGACTGCAATGGGCGCTGCTTACCTTGCCGGGCTTGCGATCGGCTTCTGGAGCCTTGCGGATCTGCGTAATGAGGTCGAACACGTCTTTACTCCTCAAAGGCCGGAAAAAGAAATGCAGGAGCGCTATCACGACTGGAAAAAAGCTGTAAAATCCTGCCAGAGTTTTGAAACGGAAGAATTTGAACAACATCACCGATAGAAGGTTTCGAAAGAGACTCTATAAAAACACGAAGAGATTCGATTGGATCCAGGCACAGGCCAAATATCCGGCTCCAGCCAGAATTATGATTCTCTTCCTGTTTATCCTGTCGAATCCGAAACCTGCATTTCCTTGCAAAAATGGTGCACAAGATTTTATTTTTTGCGAAATCGCTTCAAAACTGTACAAAAATATAAAAGAACGCCGGAGAAATCCGGCGCTTTTTGATGAAATCCTTTGTGATGTGATGTGTTTTTGCCTTTCAGTTTTGTTGGATGACTGTTCATTTTTCGTTTTTTGAACAGATTTATAAGTTCAAAGCGAAAAGAAATTTTCAAAACTGGAAAGTGGAAGACAAGCCCATAAGCCGCGCCATTTCCGTTCCTTTTGAGTATCGTCATCCCATTTTCATGATATCTAAAGGGATTCATTTATACTTTTATTGGGGATCCAGCGGTAAAATGAAAAAGTTACAGCCCTTATTGGACCAAACTTTGTTCACTATTGATGCACGACGAGGGTGTAAGAAATTCCTTTTTCGCTATGTTACTATAGTAAAAGCGAAAAAACGCAATTCTGGAGGTGCCTATGCGAAAAGCGAAGAAATCACGTCAGCCCAAAACCCTCACGTTCTTTTGTTGGGTATTTCTGATCCTGCTGATCGGATCCATTGGCTATATCCTGTATGAAGCCTTGCAGATTGGCATTTTCACATCCACCCAATTGATGATCGCGGGCGGTGTCCTTGCTTTGATTGGCGTTCTGTTTGCCTGCCTGCTGATTAAGCGGTTCTATCACGTCTGGACAAAAATTCTGGTTTTCATCCTTTCGGGAGCTTTCAGCCTGATCTGCATGTATGGCGGCTACTACATCGACAAAACCAACGATCTGTTCAGCCTGGTTGTCACCAATCCAAATTCAGATTCCAATTCTGGAGATACCCAGGTTCTCAACTCTGCTGATGTCCTTGGTCAGATGGCGATGACCGTAACGACCTATGCGATGCATGGATCCAACATCACCAATCCAGGCGATCTGAATGGCAAAGTTGTCGGCGTGATGATGTCCGCCGATGAAAAGGGAACGACTGGCGCCATCAACCAGCTCAACAATGCCGGGGCAACGTTTGAAACCCGTGAATATCCAAGCTCTTTCTCTTTAGTTGACGCCTTATATGCCAACGAAGTCGATGCGATCATCCTGCCCGAACAGTTCCACGATGAGCTGCTCGAAAATGCGAACGACTTTAACAAATACAACGCATTGACCACCTTCACCAATAACGTTGATCAATATATCTATTACGAACCAATTCCTGAAGAAATGCGCAATCCGGCCGACGAAGTCGCCGATATCACCAAAGACCCCTTTACGATTCTGATTTCAGGTGCCGACAGCTATGGAAACATCAACTCCGCCAACCGTTCTGATGTGAACATGCTTGTCACCGTCAACCCAGTGACCCATCAGGTTCTGATGGTCTCCCTGCCGCGTGACTCTTATATCCCCTTCTCCTGTAAAAAGAATATCAATGCCTGCTACAACATCAGCGGTCAACAGGATAAACTGACCCATACGGGATTTTATGGCGTTGGAACCACCGAATCCACCCTTGAAGATTTTCTGGGGGTCGAAATCAACTACACTGTTCAGGTCAACTTCTCTTCCTTAATCAATATCGTCGATGCGATCGGCGGGATCGATGTGGAAGTCGAACCTGGTCTGGAAGTCGAAACTTTCTATGCGAATGGTACCGAAGGTGTTCATGCTGGAACTAACCACCTGGAAGGCGAACGGGCCCTTGCATTTGCTCGCGAACGGCATGCGTATCTGACCGGAGATAACCAGCGCATCATCAACCAGCAGCTTGTTTTAAAAGCCCTGCTCAACAAGATGATGTCCCCCGCAATGGTTGTAAACTATCCAGGCTTTATCCGCGCTCTTTCTACAGCCTTCTCTACCAACATGCCAACCAAGCAGATCAAAGAGCTGATTGGTCTGGAACTGGCTGGCTTTCCAAGCTGGAACATCCAGAGCTTTACCGTCAGCGGTGATTCCGATATGTTGTATTGCCCATCACTCAACGCGGTGGCCTCGGTTGTCATTGATAACCAGGCCCAGGTAGAACAGGCGAGCAGTCTGATTCAGGATGTGATCGAAGGCAAGGAAATTGATGTGAATAATCCATCGAGTGAACCAAACGTCCATCGCAACAACAGTTCAAACCAGACGACAGACACCGATCCTTCTCAGGATCAGATCGACAACAGTTCTGACTATCCATATCCCGGATATACAGACCCTGGATATACCGATCCGGGATATATCGATCCCGGTTATACCGATCCAGGCTACCAGAATCCTTCCTACACCGATCCTGGCTATATTCCAGGTGAAGATATGGCGCCGGTTGCCCCACAGGAACCTGAACTGCCCTCCTTTCCAGTTGATACTCCAGATTTCGATCTGCCATTCGAAGAGTACGACAACTAATCACAAACAACTGCCCTTTAAAATTTCAGCCTCAGCCTCTTGTCTGGGGCTTTTTCTTTGGCTTCCCTTTTCAGATCGCCTGTCTGCTTTCTTCTTCTTTACCTCCTGGCGTTCATAGGAGTTTCAGATTCTGCCTTTCTTGGGGCAGAATGATCTTCAGAGCAAGTTTCGATTTCGGGTAACTTATCATCCAAATCAGAGCAGTCAGAAACTGTCTTTTCATCTTTTAGGATGTTCTATCCACCCATAAAAGCCAGTTCTCAACAGGTGACCTTCTTTTTGCGCCGGAAATCGTTCAGACTACAGTTGTCAGGCGCCATAAGACAGATCGCTGCAGCGATCAAAGGAGATTTAATTTTGGACCAAAGAAAAATTGGCGAGTTTCTCAGAAAACTGCGCAAGGAAAAGGGCTGGACACAGATGGAACTGGCTGACCAGCTTGGCGTTTCCAACCGCAGTGTTTCGCGCTGGGAAAATGGCACAACCCTGCCTGATCTTTCCCTGCTTCTTGTTTTAAGTGAACTCTACGCAATCAGCATTGATGAAATTCTGGATGGCAGAAAGAAGGACGAAAATATGACAGAGAATCAGACCATTCGCAAAGTCGCAGACTACAGTACCTTGATGGAACAGAAACGTTCCCGCCGCATGATGTGGCTGTTTGTCGCCGCATTTATCACCTTAATTGGCTATGCGATTCTTGAAAGTTTACAGCTGACCTATACAGAACCATGGGAATCGATTTCCTCCATGATGCTTGGCTTTACTTGCGGCGTATTATTAACCGGCGTTCTGTATTGCTCCTCATGGCTTCAGAAAATTGCGCACACCAAGCTGCGCCTGAAAAGTTTTATCCTCGACCCGAAGAAAGACGACTGATCGCTTCGTAAAGAAAGCAGACTTGCATCCCCCATCCAACAAAAAATTTGTTGACTCAGTTCGATGCAAAAACAGTCTGCAGGAATTTTGCTTCCTGCAGGCTGTTTTTTTTGATGCCGTATCGGTTAGTTTCTGATCACCTTGACCAGTCTGACGATGGCAAGAGCCAGGCCCATCACGGCCAGTCCAAACTGAGCAATTGCCAGTACGTCTTCAAGTGTTTCCTTTTTCATATTTTGACGACTCTCATAAATTCGAAACACCTTTAGGTTTCATGGATTTTATATTAACCATTTTTCGTTTTTCCTACATTCAGAAGCGAAAGATGGTATTTTTTATTTGAATAAATATTAACTTTTTATTAAGCGTTGGATTGAGCGTTGAAAACTTAACACTTTTTCTGCGGGATCCTGCCGATCAGAAAAACGGCTTTTAGAAAGGAGCAGTCGAGATGTTAACCGTTTCTAGTACTCACCAGGATTTTTTACAGGCTCTCAACGTCCAAATAGCCATCATGCACTCTTCGCAGATTGACAGGCTTAACGATCTGTTATACCCCGTGGCTTTACGTAAGGTCATTCTGCTTAATCTGGATCCAGTTATAGATGTGGTTTCTCACCTGTATTCCTCCAGAGGGCGACCTGCTGCCGATCCCCGGATGCTTATTCGTTCTCTTGTTCTTATGTATCACTTCCAGGAAACCAGTATTCAGTTATGGCATGACCGCCTTGAGTACGACTTTTTACTCCGGGTACTTTGCGGCATCAGTGGACGCAACCCAGCAGTCGGGACCTATTATTCCTTAATGGATCGACTTTATCTGTGGGATATTTCTGTGAACATCCTTCCCGCAGGAAAGAATAATAGGCCTAAGAAAGCTAAAAAGCCAAAAGGCAGGCCGGGACGAAAGCCAAAAAACTCTGCCAGTCCTCCAGATTCTGATATTGATCAGTCCGGGACACCAAATCCAACCAGAAAGGGAGAAAAAATGAACCTGAATCCTCCCGGGGCGACAACCTCCCTGGCGATTCAGGCTCAAATGGGTGAGATTGACCCAGAAAGGTCTATCAGGATTCTTCAAGTTCTATTTAAAGAAATTGCGGTGGAACCATCTATCGCAATGGGCCTGATCGATCCGGGTAATCTCATTCTTTCGGGTGATGGAACCGCTGTCTATGTTCACGCAAACAACAGAGGTCATTATCTATTAGAATACACTGGAACCGAAAAATTTGATACCCTTCGTCGTTATTCTGATCCTGATGCCAGTATTGGTTTTGACAGTGATAAGGGAGATTGCTATTTTGGCTTTACAGGCTATTTTAACGTTGTTCATAACTCCGATAAAAATATTGATCTGCCAATCCACTTTATGATCGAATCTGCCAGAGAACACGATTCAACCATTTCGATTAAAGCAATAAACCAGGTCAGGCACTTATATCCGAACATAAACATTACTCATCTCTGTCTGGACAGCGCCAGTGATAATGAAGCGACTTTTCAGCTGTGCGAAAACTGGTCTATCAATCCCGTTATCTACCTCAATAAAAGAAGAGGAAAAGGAACCGAAAAAGGCAACGTAACCATTCCCTCTACCGGCAAGCCAATATGCAAATCAGGCGAAGAGATGTACTGTACTGGTTTTGACAAAACACATAATGCCTATAAATATCGCTGTCCGTATGTTATGAAGCGAATTCCGGAGTGCTCCCATCGTGACGAATGTTCCAAAGGTACCTATGGCCTCTCCGTCTACCTGAAGTGCAACAGTGCCAGAGAAAGGGCTATGCAGAAGCATGGAACCAAAGAGTGGAAGACAGTTTATAACAATCGGACAAGCTGTGAGCGACTCAACAATCGTTGTCTAAATGATTACGGTCTTCATAAAACGAAAACACGTACTCAGCGCCGTATATCATTTGTAACCTTTCTCGGATGTGTAAACATTCATACAGATACCTGGTTAAAAGAGGAAAAGGCAGTCAATGGCTAGTGTTAAAAATTAAATTTGTATCCTTACTTTTTTTAGTGCGGCCTTTTTTTCAGATCGACTGAAACTGACTTCTCAAAACTTTCTTTGAGAAAGACAGAACTAATAAAAGCCGCTTAGTTAATATTTTCTTAATAATTAGTTAATAATTCATTCAGATTCCTCCTAGAATTTATAAGAGGGCTCTTATTCATCAGTCAGCTGCTGCTCTTTCCTTCGCTTGTCAGTCAGCTGCTGTTTCTCGTTCTGTTTTTTGTTCTGTTTTTTAGTCGTCAGTCAGCTGCCGGTTTTGGGTTTGCTGGTCTGCTGCTGTTCTTATTTCTTTTTGGTTTTTGCTCATCAATGGCTGCCAATTTTCATGAAGCTTCTCGATTTGCGGCTATTTTGGTCTCGTCTTTTTGGATCCATCGTCCTAAACACGAACTCTAGCGCAGATCACCGCAATCTGATCGGTATTTCCTTTGTTTGTTGGAACAATTCGATAGTTTTTTACACTTTCCGGAATGATGAAGGTTTCGCCATAATGAACGGTCAATGGTTCCAGATCAGGATTGAGCGGCTCGATGCAGGCCTCTTCGCCTTCAATCAGGTTGAGAACATTCACGGATTCTTCGGTGCTGAACTCGGCCGGCTCGCTCATCCACGCCCGGCGGGTTTCAATAAACTCGAGTTCATGCAGGCCAGTGCGTTCTTCCTTAAACGTTTCCGTTTCATTCAGTGTGTGAATATCGCTGACCAGGTTGTTTTTGCACCAGTCAGTTGTGCGATCATACTGGATATTTTTAGCCCCGTGTTCGATATTGATCGGACGCGGTTTGCCATCCAGACCCACTCTTCCCCAGTCCCAGAGTTTCATTGTGAAAATATAAGGAGTAGCACTGATTTCCAGAACAACCGTTCCAGAGCCAGAGCAATGCACGGTCCCTGCTGGAATCAAAACGTGGTCATGTTTTTTGACTGGAAAGCAGTTCACAAATTTCGCATCCTCAAACGGTTCACCGGTCTCATTAGAATGTTTTAAAGCCGCGATGAATTCATCCGGATTCACGCCATCTTTGACGCCAAGGTAGACATGAGCCGAATCATCAGCATCCAGAATGTAGTAGCTTTCATCCTGGGTATACGCCATTCCAAACTGTTCTTTGATGTATTCTGTCAGTGGATGAACCTGCAGCGAAAGATTGCCGCCATTCATCGTGTCAAGAAAGTCGAAACGAATCGGAAATTCAGCACCGAAGCGTGAGAAGACTTTTGGTCCCAGCAAGCTTTTTGGTGCCAGCTTGACCAAGTTCATTGCCGGCATATCAAAGGGAACCCCATTGACGTTGGCACAGATGGCATTTTCTTCAGGAACTCCATCAAAAGCCCATGCATAGTGGGTTTTCTGGGGCTTCAGTCCAAAGTTTTCTTCCATCCAGGTACCGCCCCAGATGCCTTCATCAAAGTAGGGCACCAGCCGGAAAGGAGTCTGGGAGAATTTTTCGATTGCCTGGTCAAAGGCTTCTTTGGTGATCATTTTGGGATCGTCTTTGGCATTGGTATCGATCAGATACTGACAATGACTGAGGACGTCGAGCTTATGGCGGTCCATGACGCGCCATTCTACAAAATAGCCGCGCTTGTATTTGCGCAGGATATCCTCGCCATAATTGCCAGCTTCCCAGTTATCCATGCCAGCCCGATAGCGAAGCTGGATTTCCCAGCGGGTCAGATCACAATAGATCGTCAGGTCTGCCCTGGCAGCCAGATCCGCCCCTTCGCCATAGACAACGACCAGGCCTTTCAGGTTTTTAATCGTCTCTTTTAAATCCGCCAGTTTTTGGAGATCAAAGAAGTCCTTCATCTTATGGGTGGACATCGAGCCAAACACCCGGTCATCCGTCAGGTTGTATTCGAGCATGGTCTGCAATTCTGCTTCTGGCTTTTTGGCCTGCAGCACATCGATGACATGATCTGGTTCAAGAGGAGCGATCAACTCTTCAAACAGTTCGTCTTTATCGGTTCCGTGATAGTCATCGATGCAGATCACCACTCTGTCTTTCTTTTCATTGGCTTTGATTTGCGCAAGGCGGGATTGAATTTCATCCCGGATGGCTGCCCACCCTCTAAATGAATCCTTTTTATCCGTCTGGATTTTGAGTTCTGGATGTTTTACATAGTTAACGGTTCTCTTCATGCTTACTCACCTTTACGTTTTTCTTTTTTGAGACTACTGATATAGTTTTATCTCTTTAAAGCATTGGCTTTAATGCCTTTATAGTTCTGATCCTGAGGCGTATACAGTGTCAGATGTCATGTCTTGGCAAAGCTTATTTCATTTTTCTGATCGCAGAATGCATGACGGTCCTTTGTGTTTTCGATATTGACTTGACCGGCCAGGCCTTTCCAGTAGCGCTGCCTGCTTCTTTTAAAAAGCCGATCCGAATTGAGAAGAAATTCGGATCGGAAAGTTCTGGATTAAGCGGCCAGACCGAAGAAAGAGCAGATCTTGATCAAAATCCACATCAGAATATTTCCACCTTCGTCCCAGCTTGCAAACATGGCGCCATTTTTGATCTGGTCGACAAACAATCCCGTATCCAGGCAGAGTTTGGTTCCAATTGGCGCGACATTGCTTGCGATCAGCATCGCAATGGCAATCCATATAGAAGCGATGATGACAGTATGAACAATGTTGCCTTTGGTATAAGGAACCATTCCACCAATCCAATACGGCAGACAAGCCAGCGAAGCAATGGGCAAGAAGTTGCAGCCTGGCATGAAGGCAGCAATCAGTAAAGAAATCGAGTACAAATAAAAGCAGAACGAGTCCACCTAGACCATCAGGTCAAGTTAGATTGGAGTTCGTTCTGCTTTTTCGTTTTGTTAGAGTTCTGTATATTTCGTATTTTTGCCTTTGGCTTTTTCTACCGGGTATTTTTTGAGGGTTGTCTGGAGTTTATCATGAACAATCTGGGCTGGATCCAGATGCAGTTTATCGCAAAGCATCAGGCAATACGATAAAACATCGGCCAGTTCTGCTTTGACCTGCTCCAGATCATAATGGGAATCCCACTGGAAGCATTCCAGCAATTCTGCTCCTTCAATTACAATCGATTTGGCCAGATTTTCCGGCGAGTGAAACTGATTCCAGTCTCTTTCTTCCGTCATCTGGTTCAATTCTTCCGTTACAGTCTGAATATCCATAGTTTCCTTTCAAGCAAATTAAATATATTGGCAATATTTGATAAACCACAATATCTATTCAGGGCTAAATCCAACCATCTCCAGAGCTTTTTTTGGCCTTGTCATTCAGATATTCATAATTATCTAAGATAAATACAAGAAGATTCGAATGTCTACGAAGAGATTCATATCCATTTTTTAACACTTCCCAGCTTTCCAAATATTCGGTTTTTCCACTGGTTAATGAATCATCTGCAAAGAATTTAACGAAGCCAGGCAAATCATCTACATATTTATCCAAAAATTCACGTGCAATATTGATTTTATCACTATTGCTGGCATTTCTCTTATAACCTGTAACATGATCCAAATTACATGAATTATAATAGATTTTAAATTCAATCTTCTTATTACATGTATATGGCATGTTGATCAGCATATTCAGATTATCCCTTTTTTGGTGATTTCTTTTAATAATAGCGTCTTTATTACTATGTCTAATGCAATCATCTTCATAAACCGCATGTACTAGACCAGGATCTTCTACTACATCATCAGAGATATAACAACCATCAGAATCTGTTAAGAAGGCGACTCTCAAAATATCTTTATCCTTGATTTTCAAAGATGCTTTAGCCCCTTTTACAACGTCTCCAACTTTTGATTTTGTTCTTTTTCGATCATAACTCGTCATCAGATCACCACTTTGGAAAACAAAGTTTACTTGCGTTTCATCAAACAAGTCATCTAATAATCCCTCTAAAGCAATTTGATCAGTTGGTCCTTCGCACAGGACAATAATAAATTTAGGCTTTGCTCGGCTCATTCTTTACGTCCCGCCTTCAACAAAGCGCCTCTAAGTTTACTTGCTTTAACTGGTGTATTTAAAGGCGTTTTATCATTGATACCTAATAATACTTCACGCAAGTAGATATCTCTGAGATTATTTGTCTCCTTGATTCCATGAAATCTGATAAAGCGTTTAAACGGATCCATTGTGGTAAAAACCAGATGCTTTTTCTGCAGTCGCTCTAACGGCCGTAAGTTATGAGCAGTAAACAGCAGCTGACCTCTGCCCATATCCTCTAAAGCCACCAAAAGCTCACCTAGAAGATGTTCATATACTCCGGCATCCATTTCATCGATCATTACACAACTGAATTGATTATTACAGTAAAAAATCAAAGAACTCAAAACAGAGAGAATTCGTTTAATTCCTTCAGATTCATACTTCAATTGAAGAGTATGTTCTTTTCTTCGACAGATTACGTCAAAGAGAGTAAGTTCAGTTCCATCCCTCTCGACAATAGTTTCCGGATTACTTGCTTCTAATCTGAATCCAGGAATGATCACATCCATAACTATAGAAATCTGTCCGAAAACCTTCTCAACATAGGGATAATGCCAAGTTGGAATACTCGTTTTTCTTTGATTTTCTTCCCGATAAACAATTGGAAACCTTCCTCTAAGCTTCTTCCTTCCATCATTAATTTGGCTGTTAATCAACAAAATATGTCCACTGACCTCGCCAATAGATCCGTTATCCATGATAAACAGTGCATCCCAAGCAAAATCACGTAAGGCATCACGAATCTGAATAAGCAGTTTTACATCGTCATCATGTACGAGCTGGGCCAGAACCTTATCTGAGTCAGTCAGAAACAAAATTGATGAAGTTGGTTTTACATATGCAAATGCTAACAGACGTTCGATTGCTAAAGGATTCAGACGCGCTGTACCTTTAGCCGTACCGATAACAAGTTTTTGGTTTTTCCGATCGTAAGAAAAGAGTTTCTTCTTTGTTGACCATTTTTTGTTCTCATTATCATACTGACTGTACCAAAATTCCTCTGTACAAAGAACAGGTGCTTCTTTTCCTCCGATTTCATCAATGGCAAAGCCAAAGCGGTATTCGTAAATAAACTTCTGGCTTCCTTCTTCATGAACAAATGTAAATGTATTTGTTGCCTTACGTGATTCTTTACTGATGTGCGATAAAGAAGTAATAGAAGTGTAAAAAATTTTGCCGTTCCTATCCGGCACTTGCGCATTGTGTCGGATAGGTCGGGCGGTTATTCGGGCAAGTCCACCTTGCCAACAAAAGAATAATAAATCTCAATGTCCTGTCTGCGGGTCTTGTTCTCGTCATAGCTGCACTCATGCACAACGATTTTCTCTACAAACTCCCGCAGCAGAGTAGGGGTAAGTTCTTCAAAGCTGGTATGCCGCCGGACAACATTCATAAACTTTTCTGCGTTCACGGTGGCTTCCTGTGCTTTGGAAAGCTCCGCTTGAATAGCAGCGGCTCTTTCTTTCAGCTCCCGTTGCTCTGCTTCATAGTCTGCCGACAGCTCTGTGAAACGCTCGTCTGATATGCGCCCGGTCACGCTGTCCTCATACAGCCGCTTGAAGATAGCGGATAACTCGGCTATGCGTTTCTCGGAGGCTTCCAGTTCCTTTTTCTTGGCGGCGTTCCTGCGTTTGCCCCCGTCCTCGTTCTGCTCAATCAAGAGTTTCATAAACCGGGCTTCATGCTTTGCCGCATAGCTGGTCACTTTCCGCAGATTGGAGAGTACACCAGCGGTCAAGAGGTCGGTGCGGATAAAGTGCGCCGTACAGTCATGGGTGCGTTTCTTGTAGTTGCCGCAGATATAACAGTCCTGCTTGCGCTTGTCCGTCTGGTATCGCTGCTGATACATCACGCTGCCGCAGTCCGCACAGAACAGTATGCCGGAGAACAAACCCACTTCATCATAGCGGTTTGGGCGTTTGCGCTGTTTGCGAAGCTCCTGCACCCGTTCCCATGTTTGGGTGTCTATGATAGGCTCGTGGTGGTTCTCGAAAATCACTTGCTTTTCCGGGGGATTTTCTACACTGTGCTTGACTTTGTAAGAAAGTTTTTCTGTCTTGAAATTTACCAGACAGCCTGTGTATTCCCGGTTTTCAAGGATATGCACTACGGTATTGGTCGCCCACTTGCACTCATAGCCGGGGTGGTAGCGGCGGGTGCTGCCCGTCCTGCGGTATTCAAGCGTTCCCGGCGTGGGGATTTGCTGCTCTGTGAGCATACGGGCTATCTTGGTCGGACCATTCCCGGCAAGACAGAGGTTGTATATCTGCTTGACTACGGGTGCAGCTTCCTCGTCAATAATGAAATTTTCATCCTCGTCCATGAGGTAGCCATACACAGGCTTGCTTGTGATGGGCTTGCCATTCATGCCTTTTGAGCGTTTTACTGCTTTGATTTTCTTGCTCGTATCTCTCACCAGCCATTCGTTAAAGATATTCCGCAGCGGGGCAAAGTCATTGTCGCCCTGTGCGCTGTCCACTCCGTCATTGATAGCGATGAAGCGGACACCTTTCTGTGGGAAAATCATTTCCGTGTACATTCCCACTTGCAGGTAGTTTCGCCCTAACCTCGACATATCCTTTACGATAACTGTCCCGACTTTTCCGGCTTCAATGTCCGCAAGCATGGCTTGAAAACCGGGTCTTTGAAAGTTCGCACCAGAATAACCGTCGTCCGTGTACCAGCGCAGATTGGAAAAGCCGTTCTGCTTTGCATAGGTTTCAAGGATACGCTTCTGATTGGAAATGGAATTGCTTTCGCCTTGCAGCTCGTCCTCATGGGATAGTCTTGGGTAAAGGGCGGTAATTGGTTGTTGGTTGGTCTGTCTTAACATAAAATCCTCCGTTTCCGACAGCCAGCCCCACTATTCCGTACCTTGATTGTACCACATGGGGCGGCTGTCTGTATAGCGGCAAAAGCGTCAAATCTGCTTCTTTATGGTCGGTCAAATCGCCGTTTTTTGTGTAGCAGCTTCCGCTTCCAGCACTTTCATCATCTTGTCGGCTGCGGTGTCGGTTGCGCCCTGCTTGAAGAAGCCGGAAACGGTAAGGACGGAGTTGCCCATGCGGATTTCCGTCACACAGTCCGGGCGGCGGTCTGTTTTGGTGGTGCTTGTCTGTTTCGTTTCTGTCATAGGCTCTCCTTTCGCTGCTTCATCAGTTGCTTTAAGCGTTCCAGCTTTTCCTGTGCGGTTTCCTTTCGGAAGTTGCTGCCCGTGAAGCGGACGGGGGCGCACATGGAAGTCAGCCTGTCATAGATACGGGCGTGGGGCGTGTCCTGCGGGTGCTGCAATTCCTCCAGCGTGAGGTTGGTCGTGGCGATCAGCGGCTTGCCGCTTCGGTAACGGCTGTCAATCACGCTGTAAACCTGTTCCAGCCCGTATTCTGTTCCTCGCTCCATACCGAAATCATCAAGTATCAGCAGAGGGTAGCTGCAAAGGCGGGAAATATATTCGTTCCTGCCCTCAAAGCTGGCGGCAAGGTCACCCAGTATCGTTGCAAAGTTTGTCATGCAGACGGCAACCTCTTTTTCCATAAGGGCGTTGGCGATACAGGCGGCAAGGTAGCTTTTTCCCGTCCCCACGCCGCCCCAAAACAGGTAGCCGATATTTTCAGCCTGCATGGTTTCCCAGCTCTCCACATAAAAGCGGGCGGTTTCGGTCTGCGGGTTTCTGCCGTTGTCATGCTCAAATGTCCAGTTCCGCATAGCAGGGTCGGTAAAGCCCCGGCGTTTCAAGTCCTCCACTTTTTCAAGGTGCTTCTGTCGGCTTTCGGCGGCTTGCTGCTTTTCACGGGCTGCCCGCTGGCAGTCGCACTCTGCCGGGTGGCGGTCACGCCCGAAACAAGTCTTTCCCTCTGCAAAATAGGCTTCTTTGGGCGTATGGCACTTACCGCAGTATAAAAGCCCGTCCTCGCCTGTGTAGTCCTCCGCTTCGGCGGTAGTGGCTGTAATGTCCGTAATCATAGCTTCAATTCCGTTTTTCATAAGCTCTCGCCCTCCTTGCATGAATAATCGGGTATGCCCTGTTTCGGGGCAGCCTTGCCTTTGGCAGCGTCCTCCTGCGCCCACTTGTAAATGGTGGCTGCATGGCTGTGGTACTGTTTCCCGGTGGAAGCGATATGGCAGGAAAGCCGGTCAATATAATACTCCCACTTGTCGGGCAACTCTGTTTTTAGCCCGGAAAGCTCTGTATCGGTCAGTATCACATTGTTGTATCTGCCATAAGCGGCGGGGGCGGGGTGTCCCGTTTCTCCCTCTCTCTCTTTTTCTATCTCTATCTCTTTCTCTAACTCTATCTCTATCTCTGGTGGACGAATGTCGGACAAATGTCCGCCTTTTGTCCGGGGCGGTAAAAGTGCCTTGTTTTCCAGTCTTGCAGCCCGTTTCCGCTCGGCTTCGGTAGAGGACTGTCCTATCATCAGCTCAATGTCGGTCATATAGAAAGCCCCGCTGTCAAGCTGCTCCACAAGCCCCAACTGCCGGAAAATCTCTAAAGCCCTCTCAACCGTCCCTATCTGGTGGCGGGTCAGTGTCGCTATCATCTGCGCTGTGTAGGGGATATGCTCGTCAAGCTGCAATTTCCCGCCGTTTTTCAGCGATTTTAAGTACAGCTTCAAGAGGATATTGGAGTATAAAATCCCGTCTTTCATATCTTCCAGCAGCACAATGGAGTCGCTGTCAAAAAAGTTCTCTTTCAGCTTGAGGTAGTAATACTTGCGGTTATCTGCCATTGTCCCTGTCCTCCTTTTTCCGGCGTTTGGAGTAGTAGTGGGGGCAGAGTATGATAACCGCCCGGAAGCTCTGCTTGCAGCTATGGGTACAGCCCCGGCAGAGGTCATTGTATGTGATACGATCGCAGGTGGAATTCCCGACTTTCACTTGCCGCAGGAAAAAAGACCATTCCAGCCGCCGTTTCTTGCTCATTCTTGGCATGGGTGCGCTCCTTTCTGCCGTTTCCGCTGGTGTGGCGGTATCGGCGGTAATTCTGTATCATCTCGGTATCATTTTCGGGTTTTTTCTGCCCTATAAGCCCGTTAAAAAATCCTTTGGTATTTGCGGATAGGGTACGGGGCAGCCCCCTTGTTCTGTATAGGTTCGGGTACATTTTGGGGCGGTTTTTATCGTTCCTGTTCCTGCCTTTTCACAGGCTTGCGCTCCCGGTGTAAAATCTGGTCGATATTGCCCTTGACAGTCTGTAAGCGGCGGTATTCCTCCCGTTTTGCCCGGTAATCGTTGTAGCCGCTGTTTTTCTCTTGGATAAGGGTTTCAATCTCTGCTTGCAGGGCTTTATAGCTCGGCAGCTTGGAAATGCCGTTTTCCCTGAAATAGCGGGCGGCTGCGTCTGCTATGATAAAGTCGCTTTCGTACTTCTGACGGTAGGCTGCTTTTGCTTTGGCGTTTTTCTGCTGTTTCAGCCCGTCCCGGACAGGGCGGGTCTTGGAATAGGCAAGCACCTGCCGTTGCAGCTCCTTTTTCCCGTTCAGCGTCTTTTCCATCTGCTTCAGCTCTGTAAGGCTTTCCCGCATGGCGGTATAGGCGGCAGAACAGGCTTCGTCCAGTTCCTCCGGGGAAGAAAAGCCGTACTGCTGATAGGCGGTAACGGTAGCTGCCATTTGCTTTAGGTTGTGCTTTGCCGCCCAGCGGTCATAGCCCACGCCCTTGCCCTCGGCTCGCTTGGCTTCCCGGTCAACCATGCGCTGCAAGGTGTTGTCTGCCGGGGTGGTTTTTGTGGTTTTTTCCCCTTGTGACAGCTTTTTAACCGCGGCAGGGTATTCGAGTATGGCTTTGCTCTGTTCGGCGGCTCTGTGGGCGTTCTGCGTAAGCAGGACAAGGACAGCAGCCTTGTCAAAATCGTCCCCCAGCTTCCGGGCTGTGATAGGCTTTGTCCTGTCCGGCGTGAGGTAGGAAAGCCGCCCCCGGCTCTCCTTGACGGTCACACCATCGTCCGGCGCAGCTTCGCCTTGTCCGTTTCAAACTTGGTGGGCTTGGTCGGCTGTCCTGCGGCTTCTCTGACAGCGTTCTCTTTATCAAGGGCAAGCTGTCCTTTCTTTGCCGCCCAGTATTCCCGTTCGGTTATCCGTTCCTTGCTGCCGCTTAGGAGGTCGATTTGGTAAAGCCCCTCCCGGTGGCACATCTCCATGACTTCACTCTTGAAATATTCCATAGCGGCGTTGGTGCAGCGGTGCTTGCAGCCCTCCCGTGTGTCGGCTGGTCTGTCCATGTAGGGCAGAAGCGGGACTTCATAAATCCGCAGGGAGTTGATGACGATATGCACATGGATATTGCCGCTGTGGTTATGCCCGTCCGGGTGGGTGCAGACTAAGGCTTGGTGTCCGGGGAAATGCTCTTTACAGAACTGCTCGCCCAGCTCCTGCGCCCGGTCTACGGTCAAGCCGTTGTCTGTCCCGTCCCGTGGGTCAAAGCTGATGATATAGTGGTGGCTTTTCACATCTTCCCGTTTTTGGTTTTTCTCATAGCGGAGATTAGCCCGCATACAGGCAACAGCGAAATCCTCGCCCCCACAGTTGAGGGAAGAAATGCGGTAATCCTCCCTCGGTATCAGCCGCCCGTTTTCATCAAGGGTGGGCTTCATGGTAAACTCGTCATGCTCAAATGTGAGATAGGCTTCCGCTGCGCCATAGTCCGCATTTTTAGAGCTGATATGTTTGAATGTTGCCAACAGCGTCACCCACTTTCTGCAAGACTTCAAACTTTAGGGCAGCAAGGTCGGAAACCGCCGCCCGTACCTCCCCGGCAAGCTGCGGGTAGGGGCTGTGCCACTCGTTCAGCGTCCGGGCTATCTGGTTTAAGTTGCCGCCGATCCTGCCGTATTCGGCGGTCAGCTTCCCGACAGCGGCAAGCAACTCGTCATTGACGGGGGAAACGGTTATGATGGGGCGTATGGCTGCCCCGGTTATGGCTTGCCGGATAAACTCGGCTTGGCTCATGTTGTAAGCAGAAAGCCTTTCCGCAAACTCGGCGTATTCTTC
>CAJTVE010000026.1 GCA_910579655.1 uncultured Allobaculum sp.
TTACGTTATGTGAAACCTGCCATAAGGAATACCATGCAAAAATCAAGGCTGGAGAAATTAAAGGACCAAAGGATTTCAAGCTTCCTGAACGGGCTGAGTCTTATCGGGATGCAACCTTCATGGGCATCATGCGCTGGACACTGCTGGAACGATTAAAAACAGCCAATCCCGATATTGAAGTGGTCAATACCTATGGCTACCTGACAAAGAATAAAAGGATCAGGCTTGGGCTGACGAAAGAACACTACAATGATGCATATTGCATCGCGGGCAATCTCAATGCCAGACCGTTAGACAAATGCCTGTATTTCAAAAAGATCAGAAGGCATAACCGTCAGATTCATAAATTTAACTTCAGCAAAGGACATGTACGTAAGAACAACCAGGCTCCACATCTGGTTGGCGGCTTTTGTCTTTTTGATAAAGTCCTGTACAAAGGACAGAAATGTTTTATTACCGGACGCCGGGTAAGAGGCGCTTTTACACTCAAAACCTTTTGGGGACAGAAGATAAAAGACGGAGCTTCCATGAAAAAACTGATTCTCGTAGAACGAGCAAAAGGATACATTCAAGAAACAGCAATTCGGCAATTCCTCCCCACCCAAACTGCATAGCAATTTGGATGGGGTACCCTTGCCTATCATATGGAGCGAAGAAGATTGAAAACAAAGCGTGAAGAGCCGCGCTGAAAGAATCCAAAAAGAGCGTAAGGATGAGGTATGACGTTCATCTTTACGCTCTTTTTGATTGTAGGTGGCTCACTTTGGTTTTGGGGTCTTCAATCAGATGCCGATTGTGATCGTCCGATCTACCTGCGGGCTTTTGATGGTATCGCCGCCGCTAAGATCCGTACGGGAAACCTGGGAGATGCTGTTGGAAAGAAAGACAAATGCCTGTTTGAAATCTGAGGCTTTCGCTTTGAAGTAAGGCTTCTGGGATTATTCTGGCGGATAGTAGTCCTGCAGGATTCTTGGATTTGCCTGATCGCCGATCGCCATGGGCAGATAGAAAACACCTTTATTTCTGATCTCCTTTTGAAGCCTTTCCTGTGTGGCTTTGGTCAGTTCTTTGTCTGTGGGATAGCCATCAGTTAAAACAAACAGCCAGGGACGATAATATTTGGTGCCGCTGACTTTGGCATAATAGTCTTTTCTTGAGCGGATCATGTCCAGGGCATGGTTGATGGCCCCATTCAGAGAGGTCATGCCACTGGCTTCAAGCATCGGCGGCTGATACATGGAAGCTGGCATAAACGGCTGAATTTCATGGACACTTGAATTGAAGGTCACAATCGCAAGATCAGCCCGTCCTAAAGCCAGCGGATCTTCTCGAAGTGTCCTGCCAAAAATTTGTAATCCGTCATTGAGTTCTTTTAAAGGTGCTCCATTCATGGAATGGGAACAATCCAGCAGCAATACCGCTGGTACATGGTATTCTCCAGGATTGTCTGGCGGATACATCTCTTGTAAATAATCAGACATACAAAATTTTCTCTTTTCTCTATTGTTTTGTTGAATCCGGTTTTCTCTTATGCCTTTCACTTTAAACCAGTCATTATGAATTGCACAACCTGTAGTCCAAAATGTGCTCAGACTGATTTCAGAAATGAATTCGAAAGATGTTTTTCTTCAAAAAGGATGCAAGTCTTCTGCCCAAGATGCTGACAAGGGGAAATGCGCCTTTTTCGTGTTCATCATCCAAAGTTTGGCCGCAGTTTTCTGAAAGGGCTTTAATCCATCTGTAATCTTGCTAGAATTGAAGAACCTGAATGGGGGAGACGTGCAAAAAAAGATCCAGATACGTCTTTAGAAAATCGAAAATCCTGTTCAGAAAACGTTCTGCAATCCAGGATGAAGAAGGGGAAGGAATCCATATGCCAGAAAGAAGCAACAACACTGTTTTTACCTTTGGACTGACTGCCGATCAGACAGATCCGCAAGAAGATGGACTGAGCTATCCAGACTTTGTCAGTCCAAAAGAAGCAAAGAAGACCGACTGGAAGCAAGAACAGACAAAAAAGCCTCTTTCGAAGCCAGAAGAGAAGGCTTTCCAGACGCATAGGGCTGAACATCCAGAACAAACGCAAACGGATCCCGTGAATGAGAACCCAAAAAAAGAAGAAGACGAAAAGTCAGATCCTTCTTCAGATGCTGGCCAGAACAGGGAAGAAGCAGCCAGACTACAGGCAGATCAAGGTGGAAAGCCTCTGGAAGCGCAGGAAAATCATACCACTGACAATTTTCAAAACGAATCCGCCTTTGAGAAAGTCGCAGAAGCCCCTGAACTGGAAACTGTTCCTTCTTCAGATGAAGAACCAGAGTTTGTGAAAGCATTTTTTCTTGAACAGACAGATGATGATCAGTCGGAGGCTTTTGAAGAAGAAACGGACACCATTTCTATCCCGCCTGTTCCTGCCTGTCTTTCCAGATTTTATCGGGGTTCTGATCTGTTTGTTTTCAACATCACCCAGACAGGAGAAAGCCATGTAAAGAACGAAACAGAATGCCAGGATTATAGCGGTTTTGAAGTGGTCGGGGACCGGATCGTTCTGGCTGCCATTGCTGATGGTGTGGGCTCCTGTATTCATTCTGACTGGGGAGCAAGAGTGGCAGTCAGTGAAAGCCTTCAGTACATGAAAAACTACTTCACTGCTGCTTTAGAAAAACATGATTTTGTTTTTGATGATGTCCTGGCCATGGGACCCCTGCTTCAGGAAACGATGCATCGTGCTTTGCGAAAGATCAGTGAAAAGGCTGACGAGTTCAATGTTCTTGACTACGCGATGCACACAACGCTGACCATCGCCGCCTACGATGGAAAAACGCTCTATTTTGCGCATGCTGGAGATGACGGCATTGTCATCTTACAGGATGATGGCGGCTATAAAATGATTACGCACCGCCATAAAGGGCCTGAAGCCAGCAGCGTCTTTCCTTTACAGAGCACAACCACCTGGCAATATGGAAAAGAAATGCATATTGCTGGCTTTGTGATGGCTACGGATGGACTGCTTGACTACTTCGTTCGGAGTGCTTTTGAAGACAACCGGGTGTTCTTTCCCTTTATCAGGCCAATTCTCTTTACCCCGATCGAAGACCAGAAGCAGGCTGAAACTCTGCACCACGATCTGGAAGACTTCCTGAACTCGCCCAGGCTGCGAAAGGCTGTTACCGATGATTTAAGCCTGATTGGTGTGGTCAACGAGAAGAAAATGCAACAGATTGTGGAGCCGGAATTTGACATTGAACACTGGAAAGCGATGACGAAAGTCTACGAACGGCAAAAACAGAAAGCTTTGTATCCGGGACTTTTTGAAGACAAAGATGAAGACGAAAAGGCAAAAAAGACAGGCGATGCTGCTTCAAAACCGGAAAATACCACTCTGCCTGATTTTCCTTCCTCCCAGCCGCCTCCTTTAAAACCGGCGGATCTTCACGCATTAGAAAGTCCGACCGCTGCCCATCCAGAAGAAATCAAAGACGAAAACACATTTGGAGATAAATTGCTTCGCAATGTTGGAGCAGCCGCTTCGTATCTTGGCCGTAAGCTGGTCAAAGCCGGTCAGGATTTAGAAGAAAGAGCCAGCCGGGATTCCAAAAAAGTCAGGGAAATGAAGGAAAAGTCAGATTCAGATAGGGAGAGCTGAGATGGACATCAGGCCTTATTTTTACTACCGAAACCGCCTGGATTTGCACGATCAGAAAATTGTCGACAACCTGATTGATGAATGGATGCATATGCCAGAAACAATCACCATTCCCCAGCCCCATGCCCGGCTGCTCGATATTACGCATGCCATCAAGATGGATGTACCAGCGCTTTTCTATATTCATTACTGGTTTATCCCTGTGGATTGCGCGGATCATGAAAAAGTTGTTCTCAGGCCCAATTATCTCTTTGAAAAAGAGCAGGCCAGAAAGAATCTGGCCAAAGTTGAAAAGTGGATCACGGAAGTCTTGCGTAAGCTGCCCGATGGTCTTGATGATCTGAGCAAAGCTTTATGGCTGCGAGATGTCATCATTCTCAATTGTAAATATGGAGATTCCAAGAATATGGAGGCGCACAGTGTCTATGGGGTTGCCGTCAACCGGATTGCAGTCTGTGAAGGCCTGGCAGCAGCCTATAAGATGCTTTGCGATCTTTGCAATCTGCCCTGCATCATTGTCAATGGCAAGCTGGCTGGTGAAAATCACAGCTGGAATATTGTCTGGATTGATGGCAAGCCTTCCTTTGTCGATCCGACTGCGGATCTGAGGGATGGAAGAGCCACCTGCCGCAACAGCTTTATCCGCGCCAGCGATGAAATGGCCGGCTATGAATGGAATCGTGACGAAGTCCCGGAATGCAAAGTCAAAAATTTAAGCAATCCTTTCATCCGGATTGGCTGCGAAGACGATCTGATGAATGAAATTCGAAAACATCGTGAATGTCCATCGATGACCTTGTTTCTTGATTATCCAGGGGCAGATTCTGATGCGTATCGAAATCGGATCAGCACCCGGCTTGCATTCACCCCTGAAATTACATCCCGCTGGAAAGTCAGCCACTGCACCAGAAGACCGATTATCTATCTTGACCAGTAGATCAGAAAATAGAGAAGAGAAACAGACCGAAAACAAATAGGCCAAAAAATAAAGGAAAGGAAGATCACATGCGTACCTGTATTGGACTTGGAGGGAAGAGCTATATACTGGAAGATTCCCAATTTCAGGGCGGTGGAGAAGCGTCGTTGTATCAGATTGTCGACCGGCCAAATCTGGCTGCCAAACTCTACAATTCCAGAATTTCAGAAGATCCTGTCCAGATCCGTGAGCGGGAGCGCAAGCTTAAAGCGATGGTTGCCACCAATATTCCAGCCTATATGGATGGACTGCTGCGGCTGGCCTGGCCGATGGATGTTCTGTACGAGAACGGAAAAATGGTCGGCTTTGTGATGCCCAAAGTTTCCTGTCCACTCAATTTCTATGACGTGCAGCGTTTTAACCGCAGTGCGCCAAACAGTCTGAGCACAAAAAACGTTCTGGCGGTATGGCCGGATTTCAACTGGAAATCGTCACTCCAGGTCGCCTACAATCTTGCTGCGCTGGTGGCCTTCTTACATGCCAAAGGGATTGTCATCGGGGATTTGAACCAGAAAAACATTCTGCTCGATGGGAAAACCCGACAGGTCGTTCTGGTCGACTGTGACTCTTTTCAGTTCATGGATCCGAAATCCAAAGAAATGTTTTATTGTGATGTCGGCATGCCGGAAATTCTCCCGCCCGAACTTCAGCAGAAAGGATCTTTCCGGGGAAAATTTAACCGTTATACGGATGATTTTTCGCTTGCGGTTCATATCTTCCGCCTGATGATGATGAACGCCGATCCTTTTGGCGGCATCGGGAGTCAGGGACCATCGAGAAGCGCGATGGAGTGGGGAAATCAAGACATCCTGGAAGGCAACTGTCCCTATGTGAGAACCTGTTCGATTCAGGTGCCGCCATTTGTCCCGGATTACACCATGATTCCATCCGAAATCCGTCAGTTGTTTGACCGGACGTTTAACTATACGGCCGGGAGTGCAAAAGCCAGGATTTCGCAGCGGGCCACAGGAAGGGAATGGGCCAAAGCGCTTGAACCGTATTGCCTGCCCAAAACAAGCTTGATCACACATTGTCAGAAGGATCCAAAATCTCACGTTTATCCTTTCCATAACCCCTATTGTCCCTGGTGTGCTCTTGAACAGAGGATGAATCTAAAAGCGGGCCAGAACACCGGCGCAGGCAAAAGCAGACAGAATCAAAAACAAACCAATCCGTCTTCTTCCACCGGGCAAAAAAGCGGCTTTACCGCAAACAACCGGAAAACTTCCACCAGTTCCAATTCCAGCCAGACACAGCGAACAAGAACAGCCCATACCGTCTCTGGTTCAGCCTTTTCAGCGGCAGCCAAAAATGCCAGTCGAAATCAGGGTCAGAATACTGCAGCATCAAAATCCGCTGGTACGGCTTCCAAAGTGTCGGGTTCAGGCCGCGCTTCTGGCACCCGTTCAAAGAGTGTCTCATCAAGTGGGACGGCGCAGAGTTCAAACACCCAAAAATCAAGTGCCCATCATTCAAGTGTAAAAAGTTCGCCAACTTCTGCCAGGCAAAACCAGACCGCGAAAACCAGGTGGGCTTCCAGTCGGGCCGGCGGATCTTCTTCGAATGGAGCAGGCAAGATTGTCCGCTCCTTTCAGACTGGCAGAAGTGCTGGATTAACACAGCCTGAGCGTTCGACGTTTTGGATGTATGTTTTCTTTGGCCTTTCCGGACTTTTTGGATTTCGAATTTTGCAGGGCATAGATATGGTTTCAATTTACTATTGGACGCAGGTCGACTTTGAAGCGCATGTGTTTTTTGTCAGCATTTGCGGCCTGATCTTTGGACTTCTTTGTGCAAGACTGCTGGAAGAAAGCTATCAGACAAGCGAGCATCCGGTTTGGATGCTGGCGTATATGTCAGCCGGCATTATGATTCTGGCGCCATTGGCTGGCGCGGTTGTGTTGATTGGCCTGATGGCAATTGAAGTCTTGCTGGAATCTATCCTGTAGAAGGCCAAAATGGGAAAAGCAAGAGAAGAAAGACTCTACATAAAGTTCAAAAGAGAAAGAGAACTGGACAGATTCTTTCTCGAAACTCAAGATTTCAAAAAGCCAGAAAACAGAAGGATCGATTCTGGATCTCTTTGTTTTCTGGCTTTGATGCTTGTGGCTTTTCTTAGGCCTGCATCTCATCGTTCCATCGTTTTGTTGTTGTCAGTCTTTTATGAATCCGCCTGCAACAGAGACTGGATACGGATGTCTGGATGAAATCCTGGACTTTGACAGGCTCAAAACGGATCCGTCTAGTCAAGTTTGGTCTTTGTGATGCCTTTTATGGACGTTTGTTGAATCCGGCCGGTGACCATCTTTACCTTTGTGATTCTTCATTCTCCCTGAGAAGGCAGGACAAAAAGAAAGACTATCGGATTTTGGGATGCGTTTTGGCAGGGATCTGATCCTGGTCTTCGCTAAAAAAGACAATCTGGTAGACGCAGAAGATTTTGCAGCAGACCGCCTGCAAAGCGTTGATCATCAGATACTGCTGCCAGTTGGGCTGTTCAATGACAGTGCAGTCTGCCTCACTGGTTTTCATCACCTGATGGAGCATCGTTTCAAAGGCCGAGGCAAACGTATCAAAGTGGTCTGCTGTGTGACTTGGATTTTGCATCGTGCGATAGATCGTGATTAAAGTCGAGATCTCGTTTAAAGAGAAACAGTGCTTTAAAACCATCACGACATACAGGAAGGCAAGGTGATAGCGGGTGTAGCGCTTTTTAACCGGAGGCTCAACGATCGAATTCTTGACATAATTATTGATCATACTGGCGGTGATACAGGGCTTGGTCTGGTCAAAATATAAAGGAGACAGCCAGCTGGTTAACAGTTCAACCATCTGATCCATATATAAGTCGATATCAGGAAATTCTTCAAAGCGGGGTGCTTTATAGTTGAGCAGTTTAGAGTAGATAACATGAGAGGGTTGCATGGTTTCTATTTTAACAAATTTAAACTGTTCTTGAGCGACGGTTATTCAATTCGATCACTGTACGATCCTTCTTTTTTCTCAAGGATAGACAGAGTTGCGAATCTGGCTGAATTTTGAAAAACAGAAAGGGAAGCGGCCTGCACATAGCCGCAAAATGGTTAAGTCCTATGCGCGAAACCGATCCTGGTCTGGCTCGATTGAATTCAGGCTAACCGCTTCCAGTTCAATCCAACGGAAACATTTTCTGAGTCTGAACGATACAATCCGGTATGAGGATGTGATTCTGGTAGAGGAAAGGTCAGCTGGTCCAGTCCCGGTTGGCAGATTGTCGGTTTTTTTCTAAAATGGAAAAAGGTGATAAACATGAAAAAACTATTGAGCGCATTGCTTTGCTTTCTGATGGCTTTTACCCTGGCAGGCTGTCAGCCAAAAGTCTCTTCAATTGAGGTGGCCGATGGTGTTGACTTTAAACTGGTTGACGTTCTGGAAGTCGAAAACCACCAGGTCAATACGGTCTACTACTATTTTCTGGCCAGCATCGAAAACAATTCTGAATCGGTTTACCATATGTCCAATCTGGTCTATCAGCTTTCTGCCTCTTCCAAAGACGGCTATAAGCCGATCAACCCGATTGACCAGTTCAAGACAATCATTACCAACGATGTCAACCCAGGATCTTCGACCTATATTTACGGCTACATCGGCGTACCAAAGACCGAAGACCGGACCATTGGCCTGTATGTGAAGAAAGAAGACTCCTTCATTCCCTTTGACAGCGTCAAAATCCGAACCATTCAGGATGATAAGATCACGAACTCAGATGCCAAGAAATTTACCGTATACTCGGATGATTATTACGAATTTGAGGTCGATGCTGAAAACGTGACCTACACCTACAAGGATGGCAAATCGACCATCGATGGTCTTCTGATCAATTACAAAAACAAGACCGACAGCCGTCTGGTCGTGCCATTTTTGTCTCCAGCCTGCACCATTGATGGCTTCAAGGTTTCTTCCCTGCCGGATGCCGATAAACTGAAAGGGATGTCCTTAGAAGAGATTTCCCAGCAGAAATTTGAACAGAACGGGATGAGCGCCAAGACGGAAGCGATCAAGGCGACTACTTATGGCTATCAGGTCTTCTACCTGGATCCAAACCAGGAACTGACCGCCCATATTCTGTTTGAAGCCGATGATGCCATTCCTGATTTCTCTGCGAAACAGAAAAATGGGGTGACGATTACCATCAACTCCCCCGCTTTTGGCTATAAGCAGGTCATTAAAGTCAATTACTGATCCCCCGCGAAGCTTTGCTTTGCAAATGAAATGCTGGAGTGATCAACAGACTTATACTCCACACCTTCAACCAGAAACCCTAATCCGGGTTTCTGGTTTTTTTAATGGGCTGAAGGCATGAAAATTGAGGCTTTTGAAGAGCGTTTGAAAAACTGATACTTTCTGGCTTCTAAAAACGAATTCAAAACGGGTCAGAAATGATTGGCAGCCATCGAAAAAACAGGATCCCTCGAACACGCAGGATCAAGACCTGTTGGAGCCAGAGTCCGTATTTTCGGCCGAAAAGAAACCTCAACTTCTTGCGAATATGACAATTGTCAATTTCTTCCCTAACGGGGCTGTGTTAAGTTTATTAATTGGAAGAGAGACCTTTCTGCCTTAAAAAAGGGCAGTGGTTTTTCATATCGTCTTGTGCATAGAATCAATCAAGTACGATTAAAAGGGATGAATAAAGGGAAATGAGAAAGATACAGCAGAATCTGTTTCTGTATTGCCTGATTGTCAGCATGGCTTTAGCCGGGTCACTGATCTATTTTGGCAGCCCGCCGGTCGCAAAAAGCAGCAATCGGCGCTTTGGGGTTACCTATATGACCATGAACAACCCGTTTTACCCGGTATTGAACAATGAACTGGTCAAGTATATCGAGGGCAACGCCGATCAGCTGATTTTACGCGATCCTTTGCTGGATGAAGAGAAGCAGATTGAACAGATTGAAGAATTTATTGAGATGGGTGTAGAGGGGATTTTTATCAATCCCGTCAACTCCAATACGATTTCGCCAGTGTTAAGCAAGGCGGCCGCCCATCACATTCCGGTGATTATCATCGACTGTCCGGTCGATGATCAAGAAGGGATCACAACACAGATCTATTCAGATAACTACCAGGCCGGTGTCCTTTGCGCCCAGGATCTGATGCGCCGTTATGAGCAGGGCACGATTGGCCTGCTGGAGCATTCCAAGGTTCGAAGCGGGGCAGAGCGGATTGCGGGATTTGTCGATACGATTGCCCAGGATTCCCGCTTTTCCATCGTGAACCGCCGTGAGTGTTATGGACAGACAGAAACAGCGATGCCAGCCGCCCTGGATTTGCTCGAAGAAAGTCCAAATATCAATTTTCTGATGTGCCTGAACGATCCAAGCGCGATTGGCGCCATGGCAGCCGTTGAATACTTGCAGCGTTCGGATATCCATATTTATGGCGTTGATGGAATGCCGGAATTCAAGTCTTTACTGGCCTGTGCCAATGCTGCGGAAGCAACCGCCCTGCAGTCCCCGTACACCATGGCCCAAAAAGCGGCCGAAAGCATGTATGCCGCCCTGAATGGGCAGGAAGTTGAAAAAGAGGTTGTCATTCCTGTCAGCCTGCTGAACCGCGAAAATGCTGCCAGTAATGATCTGAGGTCGTGGCAATGAAGCGGCTGACCAATATCCAGACCATTTCAGCCCTGCGAAATGGGATGATTACCCTGAACTACATCATCGTGATGTTCTTTGCATCAGTCAATCTTCTGGTGTCCAGAGAGGTGATCCGCCAGGACCGGAGCCATCTGCTTCTGGAAACCGTCGAACATCTGCCTAAAAATCCAGATTCGGTGTTCTGGATCTGCCTGGTGGCCTATGCATTGCTGGCTGCCCTGATCCTTTCACGGGTGGTGGCTGAAATTCCAGGCAAAAAGGCCAACTATGCCTCCATCGTACTGGAAATCCTGCTGTCCTTGCTGATTACCTGGCAGCTGAATCTGGTCTATTCGGGACTGTATCTGCTGGTCTTTTCGGATTGCCTGTTCCATATGCGCCGGGAGAAAAAATCAGCCAACTATACGGTCATGGTGGTGCTGGTCCTGTTTTATTTTCTGTCCAACTATTACGTGATTTCATTTTTCATGCCGATGACCGATCCGATGGCCTATTTTTCCATCCTTGAAAGGAAGCTGTCGCTTTTGCTGGTGCTGGTCAAAAATGTGCTGGAAGTCGCCAACCTGCTGATGTTTGTAGCCTATCTTTCCCTGTATATTGCTCATCAGACCGTTGAAAATGAAAATATTGCCCAGGAGCTGGACATGATTAACCAGGTGAATAAAGAGCTGCGCAACTATGCGGCGGTGACCGAGCGCATTGGGGAAAATAATGAACGCAAGCGTCTGGCCAGAGAAATTCATGATACCCTCGGCCATGCACTGACCGGAATTGCTGCCGGCGTTGATGCGACCCTGATCATTATTGATAAATCTCCTGATCTGGCCAAAAAGCAGCTGGAACTGGTCAGCCAGGTGGTGCGCGAAGGCATTAATGATGTTCGCAATTCGCTCAATAAGCTGCGTCCGGGAGCCCTGGAAAATACCGGCCTGAAAGGCGCCTTGCAAAAGATGATCAGCGAATTTGTGGGACTGAGCAAAGATTTGTCCATTGATCTGGATTATGAAGCGGAACAGGTCAATTTTGAAGTGGCCAAAGAAGATGCCCTGTTTCGCGTCATTCAGGAAAGCCTGACCAATTCTATCCGCCATGGCCTGGCCAGCCATGTTTATATTCGCCTTTATATTGAAGACAACGCCCTTCACATTCTGATTGAAGACAATGGACAGGGATGTCTTTCCATTCAGCCCGGTTATGGGCTGACTCAGATGAAAGAACGCATTGCGGCCTTGCATGGGGCTGTTCAGTTCGATGGATCGGATGGATTTACGACATCCATCGTGGTCCCGATGCAGACAGGAGAGTATCAATCATGATAAATGTAGTAATTGCCGATGATCAGGCGCTGATCCATGATTCTCTGAAAATTGTGCTTTCAATGGATCCGGAGATCAATGTCGTCGGGACCGCTGAAAACGGATTCCAGGTGCTGGATCTTCTGAAGATTAAGCGTGTGGATGTCATTTTGATGGATATCCGGATGCCCAAAATGGATGGGGTTCTGGCCACGAAACTGGTTAAAAAAGACTATCCGCAAACCAAAGTGATTGTCTTAACCACATTTGACGATGACGATTTTGTCTTTTCTGCCTTGCGCTATGGAGCCAGCGGCTATCTGCTCAAAGGGGTCAGCATGGACGAACTGGCTGCATCGATCAAAACAGTTTATTCGGGCGGTGCCATGATCAATCCAGACATCGCAGCCAAAGTCTTTGCCCTGTTCAATCACCAGATGGATGAAGAAAGCATCATTACGATCCGTGAGGATGCTGAACAGGAAATTTCGCAGACCGAATGGGAAGTCATCCGCCAGGTGGGCAAAGGAAGGTCCAACAAAGAAATCGCCTCAGCCCTGTTTCTTTCTGAGGGCACAGTGCGCAACTATTTGTCCAGTATTTTAAGTAAGTTCTGTTTGCGGGATCGCACGCAGCTGGCCATCTGGGCGGTAGAAAACCGCAAGCGGATCAAAGAACTGGTCGGCCAGAAGTAGTCGCATTTTCCCATGCTTCTACTTTGAAAACAGCGCCTATCCATTCACTGTTTTCATTTTGGCATGTGGCTGCCAAGCCATGAAGTTTCTTTGGATGGAAGTCTGACAGAGCAGGTGGATTTCCTGTGATCAGATGAAAAGGGAGGTTCAGATGAAGTCACTGTTTTCTTCTTTTAAGCAAAATCTGTCCAGGTCGCGCAGCCATCGTGTGGTCTGGCTGGTCAGTCTGATTCTGGTCTGTGCGCTTGGCGTGGGGCAGCTTCGAAGCTGCCTGCCCATTTGTCGCACGCTGCATCTTGGCGTCTTTTCCACAAGCAACTGGGATGTGCCTGATTCCAGTACGTATGAGGTAGTGGACCAGGTCATTGCCCGCTTTGAACGTCTGCATCCAGGTCTTTCAGTGTCCTATACCAGCGGCATTATTAAGGATGATTATTCGTCATGGCTGTCGGATCAGATTGTCCAGGGACGCCTGCCGGATGTCTTCATGGTTCTGGATGAAGACTTCAATATGCTGGCAAGTCTGGGCGCTTTGCGCAATCTCGATTCCTATATCCTGCGTGATCCTGCGTTTGACCAGGAAGCCTATTACAAAAGTGCCCTGCAGGCCGGACAGTTTGATGGAGCCCAATATGCTTTGCCTTACCAGTGCAACCTTCGGCTCATGTTTGTCAACACAACCCTGCTGGACCAGGAAAAGATCAGCCTGCCGGACTGGAACTGGACCGTTGATGATTTTGCTGCCTTGTGCCAGCAGGTCACCAAAGATACCGACCAGGATGGCATGGTGGACCAGTGCGGATTCGTGAATTATACCTGGAAAGATGTCCTGGCCGCCTTTGGTGTTCCCATCTTTACCGATGATGGTCTTTCAGTCCAGATCAACAATGACCAGGTCAGAAGGGCGCTGCGCTTCATGCAGCAGATCAAGGACTATGACCAGGCGTATTCCCCCTTTACTTCCGCCGATGGCTTTGACTCCGGGCAGGTTGCTTTTGCGGCAATGAGTTATGCCGAATATAAAACATACAGTCCCTATCCCTGGAAAGTAAGGCGCTATTCCAGTTTCGAATGGTCCGTACTGCCGATGCCGGCGGGCATTGGGGGCGGAGCCAATATCAATCTGGATTCGCTGATGATGGGGATTTCATCGCAGAGTTCTCATCCCCAGGAAGCCTGGGAGCTTTTGAAACTGTTTGTCCAGGACGAACAGACTCAGCAGCTGATTGCTTCCAATACCGGTGGTCTTTCTTCTTTGCGCCAACTTTCCGGATCGTTTGCCCAGTTTGAAGAGGAAGATTCGGAAAAGGCCAATACGGAAGGTCTGCTGGATTATGCTCTGGAAAACTCAACCTGCAAAGTCCGTTTTAAAAAATACGAAGATGCGATGAATCTGCTCGATACCGGCATGAATGAAATTGTATCGGGCAACGAGGATATCGGCCTGCAGCTGCTGACCCTTGAACGACGGATCAACGACTATTTACGCAGCTGAATAAGAATTTGTCAGCTGCCCTTCAGGACGTCAGAAATGGCGTCCTTTTTCTGATGGAAAAAAAGCAGGCCCAATTGCCGCAAAAAAAAAGCAAAAGAGCTTGGAGTCAGCAAAGTTTCTCCAGACAGAAACACGTATTCTGTTCTTTTATCCGACGCTCCTTTATCTGATATTCCTTTATCTGATATTCCTTTATCTGATATTCCTTTATCTGATATTCCTTTATCTGATATTCCTTTATCTGATCATTTAAACGATATCTTTTATATACAATCCATTTCGGTACAGAATAGGGCAAAAAGTGAAATGGATTCAAAAAATTTTAATCTGAATTCGATATGGACATGGAATATTTGCCATAAAAATCACCTGCAATTGAATACAACTCTATACGAATTATCGATTTGTCAAATGACAGATGTCATGAATCGATGTGAATTTTTTCTTGGATATCATGACATCTGACACATTATATTTTCCCGAATTCTTCATAGAATAACGCTGTAAGAAGGGAGAAATATTGATGAAATATGTGATTTTAGTCAGCCACGGACAGCTTGCATCAGGGCTGGCCAATGCACTGGGGATGCTGGCAGGAGATCGGAAAGATTTGATTGCCTGCCAACTGGAAGATGGTAAGAGCGCCGACCAGTTTGCAAAGGAATTTGGCCAGGCCATTGAGTCCGTTACCGATCAGGATGAAATTCTGATGCTCGGGGATATTCTTGGCGGATCCCCTTTGACAACCGCTGCCAATGTAATTGCGCAAAAGGGTCTGGCTGCAAATACCCGGGCAATCGGCGGGATGAACCTGCCGCTGGCTTTAACTGCGCTGCTGATGAAAGATGCGATGGATCTGGATTCATTAAAAGAAAGCATCCTGATGGAAGCCAAAGATGCGATGAAAGAATTCGTCTTTGCTGCTGTTGATGAGGATGACGAAGAAGATGTTTAATTCACAACTGTCCTGAAGCCGAATCATTCAAAACGATTTGAAACTGAAAATCGAAGCTGGCCTTCCCTTGCGGCAGTCAAAACGATTGGCACAAAAACGATCGGCACAAAAGGGAAGCAAGTGACATCAGTGAAGCAAGTGATCAGAGAAAATGCTTCGAAAGCTGTAAGCGACAGCCACCAAACCAAGAAAAGATTCAGGGCGATCCCAAAGAAGAAAAACGATCGAAAAGCCGGCAGGCTTAACAGGAGGAAAGTATGAGTGTTTCATTTATTCGCGTTGATGACCGCATGATTCATGGTCAGACTTGCACCCGCTGGGCAAAAGAATATCCCTGCGATGGCATTATTGCTGTGAACGACAAAGCAGCAGCCAATCCGGTTTTAAAAAATGCCTACAAAGCAGCGTCCGGAAAGAAAACCTTTGTCTGGGGCGTAGATGAGTTTATTAAGAAGAGTCCGAAAGTGCTCAACTCTGACACCCAATATTTTGTCATTACCAAAAATCCGGTGGATATGGAAAAAATTCTCGTTCAGGCCGGCTTTAAGCCCGGCGTGGAAAAAGTGATTATCGGTCCTTGCAACGATCGCCCGGATGCCGTGAAACTTGGCAATAACCAATCCATTACCCAGGAAGAAGCCGATGCCCTCGAAAGCATCAGCAAAGCTGGTTATGATGTTCGATTCCAGCTGCTGCCCGATGTATCGATCGGTGGATGGAATGATTTCAAAGGTCGTTTCGGATATTAATCGGATATTCGTCACATATGAAGAGGGAAGGATTCATCAAGCGAATCAGCAAACCCTCAGAAAATTTTGAATTCTCGATCCATCCAAAGGATCCAACGAAAAAAATGACTCAGACAGCACTTGCTTCTGTTCGAGCCATTCAGGAAAACAAAGAAAATAAACAGAAAAATAAGAGGAAAAAATCATATGGAAATCAGTTGGCTGCAGGCAGCCATTATTGGTTTGTTTGCCTGCTTATCGAGTATGCCGGGTCTTGGCGGCACCTCGTTTGGTAACTATACATTAGGAAGACCTTTAGTTGGTGGTCTGATCTGTGGAATTGTTTTAGGAGATACTCAAAGCGGGGTTTTAGTCGGTGTTGCAATGCAGATCGTCTATATCGCCCTGGTTACTCCAGGCGGTACGGTATCGGCGGATGTGCGTGCTGTTTCCTATATCGGTGTACCACTGGCCATGATCGCTTTAAAATCCTATGGCTTATCTGCGGATTCGCCAGACGGCCAGGCCCTTGCGACTTCCTTTGGCACGATGGTTGGTACGTTAGGAACCGTTCTGTTTTATGGAACCGCGACCATGAACCTGGTGTGGCAGCATATGGGCTGGAGCGCTGTGGAAAAAGGAGACTTTGACAAGCTGTATCTCGTGGATATGGTCTATCCATGGGTATCGCATATTCTGTTCTCCTTCTTGCCGACCCTGATCATGGTCAAGATGGGCGCGCCAATGGTAGAGCTGATCAAAAACTATCTGCCTATGGATGGCCTGGCTATGAAAACCCTGTTTACAGTCGGAGCGCTGCTTCCCTGCGTCGGAATTGCCATCCTGCTGAAACAGATCGTAGCCAAAGCGCTGGATTTCATTCCATTCTTCTTTGGCTTTACGCTGGCTGCTTCCTTAGGCATCAACCTGGTCAGCGCAACCATTATTGCGGCGATGTTTGCCTATATCAATTACCGCATCAAGATGCTTTCCCTTGCAAAATCCGCGCCGGGCGGCGTTGCTGAATTTGAAGAGGAAGAAGAGGAGGATATCTGATCATGGCAAAGATCTCCAAAAAGGCGCTCACCAAAGCCTTTAATAACTGGTATTACGGAAATTTGACCTGCTTTTCACAAGAACACATGCAGACATTTGGATACATGGTTTCCATGCTGCCCATCATCCGCGATCTGTATTCGGACGATCCAGATCTGCAAATGCGTTCGATGAATACCTATCGGACTTTCTTCAATACAGAACCTCAGTTAGGAACCGTGATTGTCGGCATTACCGCTGGTCTGGAAGAAGCCAGAGCCAATGGACAGGAAGATGTCGATGATGAAACCATCAACAGCCTGCGTGCAGGTCTGATGGGGCCAATTGCTGGCATTGGGGATTCCCTGGTTGTCGGAACCTTGATTCCAATTCTGCTTGGTATTGCAATGGGGATGTCTACTGGTGGAAGTCCGATCGGTGCGATCTTCTATATTATTGTCTGGAACCTGATTGCCTACTTTGGCATGAAAATGCTCTTCTTTAAGGGCTATGAAATGGGTGGAAAAGCAGTTGACTTCCTGGTTGGCCCGCAGGGCGAAGCGCTGCGTGAATCCATTACGATGCTTGGCGGTATTGTCATTGGTGCTGTTGCTGCCAGCTGGGTATCGGTAACAACGGCTTTCTCCATGACTGCCAATGGCGCCGATGAACCATTCCTGGTTTTGCAGGATACCTTGAACAATGTTTATCCTGGCTTTTTAACCGCTGCCTTCATCATGCTTTGCTGGTGGCTGATGGCCAAAAAGAAAATGTCGCCGCTCAAAGTGATGCTCTTACTGGTTGTCATCGCTTTTGTGGGCGTACTGATCGGCTTCTTCGATCCAGGCCTGAACTACTAAACAAAAACAAGCATCTGCCTTCATGTGATCTTCGTTACATTGACTCCAATGAGAAATTCAGGCGAGAAATTTCAACAGGAAATCAGGAAAGTCTGAAAGGGTACCCAACGGTGCCTTGGTCATGAAATGAGGCGGATACATTTCAATTTTGCTAAACAACGAAGAGAACGTTTTGGTCAACAGGCCGAATGGTCTTTTCAAACGAATTCGCTCCTGACTGTATGAATGTCTTCTTCATTCGGAGTGTCCGTTCTGGATGCCGGGATTGGAATTTTAGGGAGCGATTGATCATGAATTGAATTTGGAAGGGGAGTTTGAACAATGTTGAGTCCACAACAGATCAGACAGCAGTTTGTTACACAGACAACACTCTACAACCGGCTTAAAAAATGGCTGGCAAATACAATGATATTGTCTTCCTTTTTCATCAGCCTGGCTCTCTTCTTCAGATCTGTTCCCTGGGTTGTCTGGCCGGCCTGTATTCTGTTTGCCTGCAGCGTAGCAGCAGTCCTCACAATTGGTCTGGCTTTAAAACGGGGAAAAGACAATCTTGACAAGCTGCTTCTCCTTCTGAATCAAGAGGCATAATTCCTGCCATGCCGAAATCCATCCGGATCCACCTGATTCGGATGGATTTTTTTGCAGAAATCTCACTCAGGCCAGAAGATCTGTTTTAGTAACAAACGATAAACAGACAAAGCAGGAAAGAATTGTTGCTTTAGAAAAATCGGAATTTTCCTCAAAGGACAGACTGCACGAAAAGCTGAAATTTCAGACCAGGAAAAAAAGCAGTGATAGTCATGGCCGAAATGAGAGCTGGGCACTTCCTGTAGAGTCTTACCGAGATTGATTTCTATCCTGATAAGTAAATCAGGCGTTAGAATTGTCATTGAATTCAATTTTGTTAAGATGATATCAGTTAAACAGTCTGGATGACTCGATAACAGGCTGCGCTTTTTGTTGCCGCAAAAGCAATAACTATTTATTTCTGGCAAGCTGACGATGATTCCCTCATCATCTGTCAAAAATCCCTCAAATCCTTTACCGCAAGGTAAGGCCCGCTACGGTTCCATTGATGAAGACTCCTGATGTGGAGCCTTTTTTATTTTGTTTTCCGCCGGTTTAACGGCTTGTGGAATCGTCACCGAATTTCTCCATCCCGCTGCGTCTGTTCCCATCTTTTCTGCGCTTTTCGTCCTGGTTTTTGCATGCTTCAGCTCATCTTTCCTCGTTTTTCTTTCCTGGCCTTTCTTTCTAAGATCACATCAAGTCGGGTTTGTCTTTCGCGTAATGGTCTTCTTCATTATTTGATCCCTGCTTTCTTTCCATAAATATGGGTTAGAAATATGGATCAGGAAACCAGACTTGGAAAATTTCTGCTGCTTTCAGTCTGTAAACTGACCATTTTCGCGCTTTAAAAAGCCTTGAACGCCAAAAAAAGCCACCTGTAAGAAGACAAGTGGCAACGGAAGAGATGGCGTGCTGAGAGGGCAGGGCGATCCCTGAAGAGCGTCCTTCAATTTCTGGCCTGATCTTTGATTGAAAAGAATCCGATCAGGATGAAGTGTTTTGGTCTGGATGAACATCAGTCCTCTTGCTTTGGGGCTGGTCCATGGAGGAAGCAGCAGACGAAGAGGATTGTGGAGAGGCGGCCAAAGACTTTTCAGAAGTCTTTGTTTCGACAGCATTCTGCAAGGAAGCTGATGAAGAACTGGCTTCAGGCTGCAAAGCCGGATCCACTGAAACTGGAATGGACGGAATACGATCGGGTTCTGGGCTGATGGAATCGGCGGTTTTCAGGTTTGCAGAAGCTGGATTTAAAGCCGTCGTGGCGGAGGGGAAGCTTTGCGCGGTTTCTGTACTGGAAGCCTGTTTTGGATTAGAAGTCTGGCTGGTCAGTTGAGACGTGTCGGCAAAAGCAGGCTGGCAATCGTCAGTACTGGTATATTTTTCGTTTTCCTCCAGTTCATGTTCCCGGATTTTATCTTCGATTGTGCGGATGGGGTGGAGAAAGGGTTCAAGCGGCAGGGAAAGATCTTCTTTGAGTTTATCTTCCAGATCTTTAACCTTACTGGCTTCAGGAACAGGCTGTGGAATCGGAGCCTGGATGCTGGCTGGTTCAGGCAGGTCAGCCAGGTCAACCCCGGCTGCTTTGGTATTGATATCCTTCTGATTGACTACTGTTTCTGGAATATCGTTGACCAGCTTCACGACCTCAGTATCCGTTTCGCCATGCTGGAAATAGGGAAGACCACGAGAAAGTTCCTGATAGACCAGATTTTTGCAGACTTCCATCTGGCTGACCAAAACGAAGCCGATGACTTTCATTTCTACCCCGCTGCTGGTCATATTGGTGACCAGCACATCGACGGGTTTATCTTTGATGAAATAGGGATTGTCCTTCATCAGACTCAGAGCCCGCTTGCGAACCTGTTCATAATCCATGCCGATTGGCAGGACAAATGGAATTTTAAGGCGCAAGGCCGGATATTTTGAATAGTTGATAATCATGTCCTCTACGATTGTGGAGTTAGGAATAACAATTTCTTTGCCATTATCGGTTCGAATGGTAATAAACATTAACTCAATGGCCGTTACGACTCCGCGATGACTGGCAACTTTGATATAATCGCCAACGTTGAACGGTTTTGTGATCAGAATCTGGATTCCTCCGGCCACGTTGGCCATATTGCCTTTTAAGGCCAGTGCAACGCCAAGACCCAATGCAGAGATCAAAGCAATTACACTGTTCATTTTCACACCAAAAGCTTCAGCGGCCATGATCAGGGAAATGGCAATGATCAACATATTGGCTGCCGATCCAATGAAAGTCATCAACCCCTTATTTGCGGACTTTCTTGACATCCGAACGATCAGACGTTTGATCCACGGTCCAACAATCACGCCAAAAAGGACTTCCACGATTGGAATCCAGATGGTGGTTAAAAACTGAAGAATATCTTTACTGATGTCTTGTGACATAAAATCCCCCTGTTTGCGAATACAGTTTCAATTTAATTGTAGACAGAACCTTCTTTTGGGGGATTGACTTGACCGGGATTCCTGAAATATGCAAATATCAATATCGACCAGATTTCTGCTCGTTTTCTTTACGGATAAAAGCGCACAGGCAAGAGGACCGCAATGTTATCGATCACTTTCTGGCTGGTGAAACTTTCTGGTCAAGGTACAGATTCAGAAAATAAAGCCAGAATCAGTCTGTTCATAAAAAGATGGGCAGGCAATTGACAGGCAATCGAAATGATCTGTTGAGAGAAAATCAAAACCAGGAAATTGAGCAGCCAGACCTTATTCACGCACCCTCATGCTTTCAGGCAGGAAAAAGAGGTGTCTATAAAAAAAGGCAGAACTGAACTGAGTCGGTCTTTAGGCAGATGGCCAATTCAAATGAAAAACGATCAGTTTGAATCGATCATCTCGAACAGAGAGAATAAAGACAGAAAAATTCCCGGCCTAATGAAATCAGTCTTTCTTCTTTGTCTCTTCTTCCTGACCAAAATCAAGTTCAACCGGAGGATAAAGCAGAATATACATTTTCAGAAATGGTAATTTTAAATTTGAAGCAAAGAGAGATAAATAATAGAGATTTTTCTTTGATTAATTTCGTATAGGGGATGGTTTTCTATAGGAAAAAGGCACATATAAAATATAAATAAAAATTTTATACAAGATCTCACCTGATGGCAATTTTGAATTTCGAGGATTTGCCAGAATTTCGAAAAAATACCAAAAAACAATGCACTTTTAAAAATGTATAAAAAAGTGATTAAACATGATCAGAAAAACGTTTTAACAAAAGCTATGGGATATATCCATCTGATTGAGATAAGCGTATAAACAACTTTGATTCTCTAGGGAATAGTTGCTTTTTCTAATCCTTTGAGCTTTACTTTAAGTGAAAACAAAGGTCATACTAATTGCCGGATCTGTCGATTTCATTAGTGTAAAAATCGAAATAATACAGCGCGTCCCGGTCAGGTTCAGGGTCAGGCAGTCCCGTGGTCAGAACCAGTGGTCTGGAGGGATCGGGAAGGGAATGTATTATTCTGAATGCATATTTGTGAATATATGGACAGACAAATCCATATTCACCAGCTTGATTCCATGTGATTGAACGATTATGAAGACCGGGAGGGAGAGAACAGAAGTCTCAAAGAAGAGATAGCAATTAATATTCCTTGTACATAAAAGGGAATCATCTTATCCTTGAAGATTTCAAATCATCTAACAAAAACATGCAAAAAATCCATATTTTTTAAAAAATCGCATTTCATCGCATTCATTGACAGAAAATCTGCCTATAATGAAAATGTGAATTGTGAATAACTCGAATTTCTGGATGAAATGATCGTCCAATCATTAAACAACCGAATGCAATTCGGTTATCATCCCTAGATTGTCCCATGGAGGAAACGGATATGAGTAAAACGAACAAAATTAAAAGTCTGCTCGCGTTAAAAGGAGTAAAAAGCGTCGAATATACTCGGACTCTGGGACTCTCCAGACCCCAGGCTCTGAACACGAAATACTCCAGAGATGCCTTTTCTGGCGACGATTTAATCCGTCTGGCGGATCTGACTGGTACCAGACTGGCTTTTATCGATCCAGCTACACGCGAACCTCTGGTTACTTTTGACCAGAATGATGTCAAGAAGGAAAAACCTGCCACCCATGCAGCGAATGAACGTTCGTCCAGACGCAACGAACAGCATGATGCTCGGATGGAGAAGATTGAAGCTGAACCCGCAAGCGCAGCTTAAGTCAATGAATAAAAACCTCACCTCGATTGTGGGGTTTTTATTTTGGCCGCCGCAGGAGCGTTTCCTTAAAGGATTGGATAAACTTATTCTTTTCGAAGACTGATAAGGCTTTCATCTGAATTGAGCTGTGATCCAGGTCTTAAAATTGTCTGCTTTTCACTCAATCCGGATCGCTTCAACGACTTTGAGAGATTGTTTTTTCATTCCAACCTGTGATAGACTCGGCTACACATCAGCAATTGATCGGATTTCGGCCTGATTGTGGGAAGCGCCTGCCCAGAAATCAGTAGAAAATGGATTTCTTTCAGTTTTATTCGCCAGCTGAAAGAGGATGGTCAATGTTGATTTGTTACTCTGATAAGCAGGAGGAATATACATGAGAAGAAGCAGAAACTGGTTATGGCTGCTTGGCATCATGGCTGTCGTCTGGTGGCTGATCTGCGGCTGGTATCAAATCATAGGCCTGTTTGCCCGCGGCAGTGGATACAGACCCCGCAGATCCAGAAAACACTGAAGGAGTCTTTGATCTCATTTCAGCCTGGAGATGCAATTTCATTAGATGGATAAACTGCCCGCTTTACACGGGCAGGCAAAGAGAAAACGCCAGACCGCATGGATTGATCAATTTTGACCATCCAGAAGGTTCTGGCGTTTTAAATTCAGATGGATTAAGTACTGAAAATCAGGTTGAAGAGCGCAACAAGCAAGAACGGCGACATCAACACCAGCAGATACTTGATCTGCTTTTTTTTCGTCATGCTCAGATACGCGACAAACTCACGAAGCAAGGCATTGAGAGTGAAATACCACTTGGTTTTCGATCCATAGCCGATTGCTTTCATATGCAGCTGGCGGCTGAGCAGCAAAGCTCGAAAAACATGATAGCGGGTTGTGACCAGGGCGGTCTTTCCATAGGGACTGGCAAATAGTTCTCTTGAAAAGATCAGGTTCTCCTGGGTGTTCTTCGATCTGGTTTCAGCGATAGTTCGATCTGGATCTGCTCCATGATCAATCGCCCAGGCCATCATGGCCATGCCTTCCGGGATTTGTTCACCTGGACCCTGACCGCCAGACAGAATCAAAACAGCATGGGGATTCTGTCTTTGAAGCCGAATTCCTTTTTCAATGCGTCCCTGAAGAAGCGGCGGAACAACCGTGCCAATCAGACCAGATCCCAGTACAACAATCTGATCCAGTTTTCTTCTGCGAATCGGATGAAACAGATTCACCAGTGCGGACAGGCAATAGATCGCCAGCTGAATGGAGAAGTAAGTCGTTATGATCGAAAGAATCGATGCGATAAACCAATAGAAGGAATTATCTCCAAGTTTTTGTGCCAGCAGCGGGATAATGAACAGATCAAACAGAATCAGAGTTCCAAGCCCTAAAGACAGGCAGTTTGACCACGAAAAACCTTCACGGCGAATCAGCTTGATGCCCTCAATGATCAAAAATCCGCCCAGTGCAAACGGGAAGAACACCAGAAAGAGTAAAAAGCCCATTGCCAGAATCACCAGGAACATTGACAGCGCTTGATTGTTGACCCAGTAGTCCCTGAATCCAAACAGCAAAATGACGGCTGATAAGCCAACGCCCACCACCAGGGCAAATAAAGCTGTTCCACTCCACAGCGATCGCGGCTCAATAGCCATGACCACGATAAAGAATAACAGTCCCATAACAAATGGAAGACTGGCCAGCATCCATACAGAATCTGTAATGAAAATCACCTCACAATCGACAGATCTTGGTCTGTCTTCATTTTTTTATTGCCATAAGCGTTAATTCTTCCAACGATTATAGACCGCAGACTTAAACAGAGTGCTTCTGTCTTTTCCAATTCATTTTCAAAATCAATCGCCTCAACCTGCTCAGGGCATCTTTTGATTTTGAACCAGAATCAGGCGGCAGCAACGACGTTATAGTCTAATCGTAATCCACAATCTTTTCAGCAGGATTTCACCAGCCCAATAGTGACCTTACATTGATGTAATCTGGACTGCCAGAAATCTTTACAATTCCAGAGATCTACACCTACCTAAATTCAGGTCTATTGTACAGGCAGCCAAGCAAAAGCCCTTTGGAGATGAACATCCAAAGGGCTGACAACGATCAATAAACGATAGATATAGATATAAATATAAATATAGATATAGATATATGGATAAGAGAATAGCTAAATGTGGAAAGCTGATTTTATTAATTCGGTGCGCATTCGTTTATGCACATGATTGGATGCACATTATTCTGTACGCAGTGCTTCGACTGGATTTTTCTTGGAGGCAATCGAAGCAGGAATCAGACCGGCGATCATGGTCAGAACCAGATTGATCGCAATCAGAATCAGGCCGCCCTGCCATGGCAGGACTGCAACATTGGCTACTCCAGTCAGGTTTTCGACAACCATGCTGATGGGAATATTCAGCAGGATTGTCAGGCCCACACCAAGAAGTCCGGCAGTTAAGCCGATAATGAACGTTTCCGCATTGAATACATTGCGGATATCACGCTTAGAAGCCCCCATCGCCCGAAGAATACCGATCTCTTTGATGCGTTCGAGAACGGAGATGTAGGTGATGATTCCAATCATAATCGAAGAAACGATCAGGGAAATGGAAACAAAGCCCATCAGAACGTAGGAGATCATATTGATAACCGTCTGGACACCGGAAAGCATCGTACCGATTGTATCGGAATAGGTGATGATGTTTTCTGGATGATTGTCATCTTCCTGAAGGGTGTTGTACTCCGTAATCAGATCGCCCAGTTTTTCCTTGTCATCAAAGTTTTTGGCATACAGCTTGATGGAAGAAGGAATTTCCTTGTCCAGTATGCCTAGTGTATCCAGGTTGCTCTGGTAAGTCGCATTGGCGTTGTTGTTATAGGTGGCAATGTATTCAAGCAGCTGCTCTTGCGGCATGGACTGCATCTGCATCATCTGTTCTGGAGTTAACGTATCCATCGAGAATTTTTCACCGTTAGAGAACTCTTTGCCGGTAAAGATGTTGATATCCGGATTGTCTTTTTGCTCTTTAACGATTTCACTTTCATCAGCCTGCTTTCCAGCCCAGTCACGCAGTTTGGAATCATAGAGAACACCGCCCAGGGCAGTGGTGCTGACTGTCTTTTCTTTTGGCTTGACGATACCAACCACTTTAACATGAGCAGCTTTGTTTTGGATTTGCGTTTTGATGAAATCTTTATCGTCGCTGTTATCAAACCAGAGTCCATTTTCTTTGGTATATAAATCGCAATCAGGCAGGACTTCTAATTCCATGCCTAAGAAGTCTTCGTTGGTATATTCCCCTTCGCTGGAAACTTCAATTTTATCAAGCTTGCCATTCAGGACATTCTGGTAGTTGTCTGCCAGCTCATCCTGGTCGAGCATGCCTAATGAATATAGCGCGTAATCCGTGATTTCATTGCGGGAGTTCACAGCCAGCAGAATTTCATTTTCATTGGCCGGCCAAAAACCGTCGATCAGCTCATAGTTTTCTTCACGCAGAACCTGTGAATCCGGCATCTGTACCCAGACTTCCTGATTCATTGGCGTTTTCATCCCGAAGGTAGACTGCATCTGGCCCATAGAACTCAGTCCAAGTTTATCCATCAGTCCATTTGGGGAGACTTTGACCAGACCATAGGGAGAAGCTTCGTTGTAGACACTCATCTGCATCGCATACGAGTATTCAATGGCTTTTGCGGTATCCCGAATTTCTTGGCCATCTTCGGATTCAATGTATTTCTTGAACTCAGAGAGATTGTTGGTTTTGGTGTTGGAGATTGAACTGAGAATCGACTCAACCATTTTGGACGTCTTAATGTTTTTGTTGTCTTCCTCATTGACTTCCTGATCATCGGCCATATCCATCATGGTCGTCATCATGACTGACATATCCATCGTATTGTCCTTCAGATCAATCGGATAATCCGCCATCGTATCATTCTGCACCTGGTTGATATAAGCCTGCATTCCATTGGATAAGGACATGATCAGCCCGATGCCAATAATGCCAATCGATCCGGCAAATGCAGTCAAAAATGTCCTGGCTTTCTTGGTCATCAGGTTATTGAAGGAGAGGGAAAGCGCGGTCCAGAAGGACATCCCCGGCTTGGTCATCTGGCGGTTTCTGACTTCTGTTTCTTCTTCAGTTACCGGATTGGTATCAGAAAGCATCTTACCGTCTTTTAAGCGTACAATTCGGGTCGAATACTGCTCCGCCAGTTCCGGGTTATGGGTAACCATGACAACCAGTCTGTCTTTAGCAATTTCTTTAAGCAGATTCATGATCTGCACCGAGGTTTCGGAATCCAGCGCGCCCGTTGGCTCATCGGCCAGGACAATTTCCGGATCATTCACCAGGGCTCGGGCAATGGCCACCCGCTGCATCTGGCCGCCCGACATCTGGGTTGGTTTCTTATAGATCTGATCGTGCAGACCGACTTTTTCAAGAGCCGCAATGGCTCGTTTTTTCCGTTCTTCTTTTGGAACACCGGATAAAGTCAGCGCCATTTCAACGTTTTTGAGAACAGTCTGATGCATGATCAGGTTGTAGCTCTGGAAAATAAAGCCGACCCGATGGTTACGATACGTATCCCAGTCTTTATCTGTGTATTGCTTGGTGCTTTTGCCGTTGATGATCAGATCCCCGCTGGTGTACTGGTCCAGGCCTCCAACAATATTTAAAAACGTCGTTTTTCCACACCCGGAAGGACCGAGAATCGAAACAAATTCACAATCCCGGAAGGTGACCGACAGATCATTGACTGCTTTTACAATCTGATCGCCAGCGTAGTATTCCTTAACGATATGTTTGCATTGAAGCATAGAGTATCCTTTCTGCAGATTTGCTGATGAATTCAGAGTAGCGGATTTCATGCTGACTGTCTTTGATTTCGATTGATATCCACACGATTTCCATGACCAGACTTCAATAAGAATCGGGCTGAATTTTCTTTGGATCCATCACAAACTGCCTTGAACGAAAACAATTGTATCAGAACTGCAATTACAGCTGGCTTGATTCGTCAAGGCGTAAGGCGATCTGAAACACAATGGAATTTCTTGAATCGAAATGTAGATTTTGCGTCATGTTTACCATACTTGTTCAAAGAAAACGGCTTGAGACAAGCAAATGGAAAACGTTTCCTATTAAAAATTCTCCTGAAAACCGCCGAATTTAGGGGCGCTGAATAATCCGGCAGGATTTGGGATTCTTAACTGTTGTCGGATATGAGACTTCGATGATCTTCAGGAAGAAATAGCCTTCACCTCATCCCCATAGGCCTGCCTTTGTACGGTTTTGATCTTGTTGTTGGCTCCTTGTATCCGTCTGGTAAGCCATAAGGAACAGTTTGAGACTTCGATCCCATCGGGCACAATGATGCTGGCGATTTTTACAGCACTTGCCCAGTTGGATTTGAAAGGGAAATCGCGCTGGCCAAGCAGAAAAGAAAGAGGGAATTGCCATGCAAAGGGAAAGGAATTTACAAAGGACGGAAGAAAACGGAAATAACCGCGGATCGGATTTAGGCAATGAAAAATGGGCAGATAAGGAAATCTCACTGGAAACTGTACTCAGATTCTGCAATGAGCCCAGCGCATCGTTTTTCCGTGTGTGTCGTGTGTAAGGAGAACGAATTTTCGAGAAGAACGAAGAAATAGCTGTTAATAAAGAAAGATCCAAAATCAGGGCGCCAATACGAGGTCATAAGGCAGTGTTCAATAGTTTTGTTTTACCACAGTTTCTGTTTTGCTTAATGTCCGCGCATAAAAGCAGCTATAATAATTGAAAACACAAAGCAAATTTCAGCGCTGAAATGAGAAAGGAAATTGATCTATGAGTAAAAGAACCAGAGACCAGATTACAGCAGGCGCACTGGCACTCCTGCTGAGTCTGGGACCTGTCGGCTGCAGCATAGCGGACAGTTCAGGATCCACCACTGCTTCACAAAGTACGGTTTCCGGATCCGATCAGACGAATGGAGTGGGTATGAGCGGCAGACTTGCGTATGCGTCTATTGACCATAATCTCAAAGCCCTATATCAAAATCAGTCAAAATCTATAAAGGCTGTCTGGAGCTTTGATGAGCTGAAACAGGCAGTAGACCAGGCCAGTCAGGAAGATGCTGATGGCAATGATGAGTTCTTAACTGTTCAGGTTTATCAGAACCTGACATCAGAGAATTCGGGTGGTGAAGACATTGTGGTTGAAGGACCAGTCGATATTTATCTCACCTCCGGCAGTCTGTGGAACCTTCCAGAGGTACTGGAAGAGAAAGAGTGGATTGTTGCAGAGTTGCTGGAAAACTGCAAAGACGATCCTGCCAGACTCCAGCAGCTGGTGGCAACATACGGAATTCGTTTTTTTGATCCACTGGATGACGTCACAGAAGTTATTGTGAAAACACCCGAAGAACTTTCAAATCTGATTGAAACCCTGAAGTTGATGTCCTTTAAGTCTCAAAAGACAGGAGACATTACCATTACGCTGGAAAATGAACCCACAGATGACCAGATCGTACAGGAAATTGCAAGAACCATTCAGGCAATGGATGCTCTGGATGTTTCCTATGCAGACCTTTGTGCAGAAACCGTAAAACGAATAGAAGCCTCGAAGGGAACGATGAACAAGACGATTGATAACGTTCACTTTACTGTTCAGGATGGCGGAGCACTATGGTTTTATGACATAAACCTGACCGCTCCCGAACACCAGACGCTCGCTTCGGTAAATGGGGGATATTTTGGAGCGGCTCTTGATGGATCCATTGCGGATAAAAAAGAGACAATTACGGGATCGCCGGTTCTGATCGAACTAAATGCCGACAGTAAATTTGGCAGTTCGACTGCTCTTTGTGGCCGCTGGTCAGGGAAAGTTGTCATACAACAGGGAAATCAGATGCCTGGACCTGATAACTGCGTTCTTGCAACGGATCCAGTTGAGATAACTGTTCAAAATCAAGACAACAGCCAGTCTGTTTATTCCGTTCTGGTCCCTGATTGGTATGAATTTGGTGACCTTCCTGTTTCCAGTAAGGCTTTTTCATCGTTGCTGAACAGTCAGCCTGATGAGATTCTTGCAGCCTCTTTCTGGACAAGATGCTATAGTGATCCTGCAATGTGCTCTTCTGTCTTTACGATCCGCTCAGATTTTTTTGACAGTGACAAGCCAGAGGATTACAGAATCTGCTATCTGTCCATTCCCCGGCATTTAGGACCGTTTACAGACAACGAAGAGATTACCTCACAAGTTGACGCAACGATTCAGATTATGGAGCTGACTCCCCAAAAGATTTCAAAAAAAGATTCGGAATATGAAATGGTCATCGAACTGCCTGTTGACAAGGACAATTCATCTGACGAAAAATCCGATTCTGTTCAACAGCAGTTCTATGTTGCGATCTTCAGAAGCAATCACTAAAAAACTGTAGAGGACTTATTGCTTTCATGAATTCATGAGTTTTACAGACCAAGGCCGAAAAGCTGCCAAATAAGGTCGATTATCCCCAAGAAATCCAGTTTCGTGCAGCCCGTCCATCCAATTGCAGGAAGACAGATAATCCATCAATATCTGTTGCCAAATTACGAATGTTGAATCCAGAAAGAAAGGAATCCAATAATATGCAGTCAGAAATTATTGTGGTCAGTGATACTCACAGGTTCAACGGATATTTAACAGATTTGGAAAAAGCCTATCCACAGGCAGATCTTTATCTTCATCTGGGAGATCTTCAGGATGACCCCTCCCGCTTTCCAAAATGGAAGTTTGTAAGAGGAAATACTGATGACTTTTTTCCTGGTCAGCTGATGCCGTCTATGAGAGTAGTGGAAAAGGATGGTATCCGCATTCTGATGACTCACTCCCACAAGTTTTCGCAGTCCAGTTTGAAAGAAGAACTGGTTCGACTGGCACAAGAAAACAGCTGCTCAGTTGTTTTATATGGCCATACTCATGTTCCAGCCATGAAAAAAGAACAGGGAATCTGGACGATCAATCCTGGCAGTCCATCTATTCCCCGAAACCAGAGCCAGCCCTCTTATGCAAGAATTTTGATCGAAGATGGAGAAGTAAAACCTGAACTGATCAGGCAAGAAAATTGGCCGTTTAAGCGAATCAGTCGTACTGAATAATTGATTCAATTGGTCTTCCATACAAAAACAGGACGAACCCAAATGATATTAACCAGTTAATATTTGATATGGGATTCGTCCTTTTTAGAAGCTGGCCTATCAGCTCCGTTCATGTATTTTTTCTCTGCTCAGGCTTGGGCGAGAGGTCCTTTACAGCGCATCCTCTTGCTCCTGAACCTCTGAAAACCGCCTTCAATCTAAAAAATGAGTCGTTAACAGTTGGCTGAAGGCGCAGCTGTTGACCAGGGGAAGGCCGCTATAAAGAACCGCTTCGAAAACTTACGTTCACTCATTGAATCAATTAGTTTGGTATCCATCAAGCAATTGTGGATATCTATTTTCCTCCAGATAACTGGAATCGGTTCGATTTATGTCCAGGATTCTGCCAGTAAAAAATCCCGAATATTCCAGTGGTGATAGCCATTTCTTGAAAAATCCAGTTCATCCATCGAAACGACGAACTTGGGAAAGTTGTCATGAATTTCATTGAATACTCCAAATTCCCGTTCGATCGTTTGAGGGGAAGCCAGAAGATAGGAAACCTGGATGTATAGTTTTTCGCCGCCTTTGGTCCCAATGAAATCGACTTCTTGCGCTCCAACTTTACCAATCCGCACCTCATATCCACGGCGTTTCATTTCCAGAAAAACCAGATTTTCCAGAACCAGCTGAATATCCCGCTGATTGCTTTCAAGGATCGCTTCCCGAATTCCATGATCGGCCAGGTAATACTTTTCCATTGTTTTTAAAACTTTTTTCCCCTGCAAGTCAGCTCTTGGAACTTTATAGATCAAAAACGCTTCACAGCAGTACTCAAGATAATTCAAAACTGATGTGGAGGAAACAGACCGATTTTCGTTTTTTAAGAACTTGGAGATTGAAGCCGCTGTAATGGTGTTTCCAGCATTGGACATCACAAATCCTAAAATTCGATTGAGAAGATCCGCATCGCGGATGTTGTTTCGCCTGATAATATCCCGCAATTGAACAGAATTATAGATCTCTTGCAAGTATTGACGGCAGGGATCCTTATTGTACTGAAGATTGGAGAGGTAGGGCATTCCACCGAAATGAAGGTACTGGCTGAAACATTCTTTTTCATCACTTTCGGGATGAAGCGTCTGGTACAACTCCATAAATTCCCGAAACGAAAATGGATAGACGGTAATTTCAATATATCGTCCTGCAAGATAGGTAGCTAACTCACCGGATAAAAGTCTTGCATTCGAGCCGGTAATATAGATATCACAGTTTAGTTCTACTCGAAACGAATTAATGCAGCGTTCCCAGCCCTGAACTTCTTGAATTTCGTCAAAAAACAAATAAACCTTTTTTCCAATTTTTGAGGCTTTGTCTTTAACTTCCTTATGCAGCTCCAGAAAATTCAGCAGGTGGTAATTGGATAAATCTTCAAAATTCAGATAAATCATCTGCTCTGAACTGACTCCTCTTTCAATCAGTTCCTGCTGAATCTGTAAGAGTAAAACCGATTTCCCGGCTCGCCGAATTCCCGTCAGTACTTTGACAAGGTCTGAATCTATAAATGGTCGAATTTGTTGGAGATACAAAGTCCTTTGGATCATATTTTCTCCTTCTTGCAAATCTGCTTCATTAAATCCATTGTAATGGATAAATTTGAACATCTGTTGATCAAAATCCATTACAATGGATTTTGATCCGATGTTACACACTTTTTCCATCATAATGGATTTTAAATTTATGGAATTCTCGAAAAAAGAAGCGAGTCTGACCTTCTGTTTCAAGTCCAGACCGCTTCTTTCGGATATCCACAATTCATTTTGGAGGAGTCTGTCAGCTGCCTGCAATGATGAAAACCGCTTAAATTGGACCATATGAATACAGTTGAATACAGTTTTAATTGGCATTCTGTGTTTTTGCATTCAAGACAGGCCGAAATACTCACAGCAGATGATGATTCCGGCCTGTTTTTTGAATTGGTCTTTCACTTTGATTCCTTATTCTGTTTGGTCATGCGCCGTTCTGTTTAGCCATGCGCCGATATTTGCCGTAATCGGGCTTTGTTTTCATTCAACAGGCCAGATCCACTCCTCCAAGAAATGCTCTGTATCCACCTTCCTCTTCCTGAATACCAACCATCTTGTCTGGCCAAAAAGGATTGATGGCATCTTCTCGAAACGCCATAACCCAGCATGGACCGCTCTGTCTGGAACTTAAAAAGGACACTGTTTTTACTGGCAGTGTCCTTTAATGGTTAGAGTTATCGGTCGTTTCTGAGATCTGCAGGACCCGCAGGAATTCATGCTGCAAAAACGATAGCTGATTCTGTCATCGGCCTAAAGAGCAGAGACTCCTTTGGATAGAGTTTAAAAATCGTAGCGGCCGTTGACTGACGGATTTTCGATTCCAAAGACGGAACCAGCTTCATAGGCCTCTGAATATGCGCTCTTCTGCGCATACACGATCTCTAAACTGTATCGTCCGGAGCGGGAAGAGTCATAGGGATCATGCACATAGACCATGCCGTTTTCATCATATCCATAAACCAGAATCTGATGATCGATGGAGGTACTCGCAAAGAGTCCAGGTCCGGCTGTTAAAGAGATCATGCCGCCCGCCTTTAAAAGAGCCCGGGATTCTTCCAGAGTCATATCGGAGTGGCAGACAAGGCCATATTTTTCGGCAAGCCATGGGATTCCATTGGTTACTGTTCCTAATGGTTTGCTGCCAAAAACATCTCCGCTCATGTATCCGGCCGCCTGAAGCGCGTAGCCAAGTTCGAGTGGTGTCGTCGACGCCGAAGTAAGCGTATTGATGATAGAGGACATCACAGTCGGGACACAACCAAGCTGGGAAAAACTGACATTGGTAAAAACAACGCCTCCCCAGCGAGGATCAGTCTGCATATAACGGTAAACTGAAGTAAATGCAGATTTTTGGATTGTGCCATCGCTTCCAGGGGTGAGAACGACAGAACCGATCCGTTGAATACCTGGATCGATCTGGCCCTGTTCATCTAAGACAAAAACTGTGCCATTTCTTGAAACATATGTGCAGGAAGTCAGCATCTGGTAATTCTGGTCAAACACCCGGGTCTGGCCATGGACACTCACCATTCCCTGACAGGCTTTACCATCCGGGCCAAAGTAGTATGTCTTCTGGATTTGAGGATGGTTAAGCAGCAAATCGGCCAGCATGCATCCGGTATCGGGATCAAAATAATACAGATTGTTATCAATGAACTGCAGGCCGGTTGCATAAGTACCATCAGCTTTTTCATAGACAGTTCCTGGCTGGCCGTTGAAAGTGGTCGTTTTCAGCTCGGCCGGGGGCAGGGCAAAAAAGGCGGTGCCTTCCTGACGCCATCCCAGTCTGGCCAGCGTTTCATATTCACCGGCATCCGTCGTGTAGTGATGGGTACCGGCTCTTTTTTCATTCGGATTATACAGGCGATAGACACGGGTCGTCTGTTTAGGATCGGTAGACCAGGCAACTCCTTCATCTTTCCATCCGACATTGACCAGTGTATCGCGTTCATTGGAGTCAAGTGTGTAATGATGATCGCCTGTGTTAGGGTTATACAGTCGAAATAAAGGCGCTCCGTCCTCAGACTGATTGATATACCAGTTCACGCCCTCATATTTCCAGGTCAGCCGCATCAGTGTATCGCGTTCAACTTCGGACAGAGTGTAGAAATGTTCACCGCTGTTTGGATTGTACAGCCGAAAAACAGGGGAGAGGGAAGAAGAAACAGTCTCGGCTTCATTCTGCGTTTCCATCTTGCTGCTCATTGCGTGATCTTCACTGGATGAGCGATCAGAACTGGAAGCTGGAGTTTGAAGATCAGGCTCCGATTGGGTATTTTCCTGCCCAATAGTCTGGGTTCTGGACATCTTTGAATCCGAGATTTCAGAAGCAGATGAGGCAGTTGAATCTGTCTGTTGATTTTGAGTGGCAGAGGATGAGTCTTCAAACTGCTGATCTTCGAAAATATCTTCAGCAGCGAAAACCGGATTACTGACAGGCTGAACCAGCAGCAGTCCGCACAGCGTAAACTGAATTGTTCGTTTCATCAAATTTTTGGCAGGGATACCTTCGAATCAGACCGTGAGGCTGAAATGGAATGGAACTGCCAACTCCTACTTTCTTTTTGAAGTATCCTGCTGCGCTTCAGATCATGCACGACTGGATCTTTCATCCGCTTTTGCAAATTAAAATATCGTTCTTACATCCATCGGACCAAAGCCATCTTTGTGATCAATTCAGCTGGAACGGTTTTTGATTCTTCATTTAATCCTTTACTGGAAAGAATCGGAAAAAGCTTGAATGACCGTAAAATGCGAAGTTATAGAAGTTATAGAGGTGGCTTAAGAGCATGATGAACCGAATTTTATGTCTTTTGAACACGCAGCATTCCTTTTTTAAGTCAGCATCTTGTCAGGAACTGAAAGCCGAGATCTGTCCCTGATACCTTAGTTTTGTTGAGCTTGCTTCTCCTCATCGTGACACTTCGAGGAGATAATTTTCGACCATCGGCCAAGGGTAGAGGCTTCGGATTTTGCGCTAGGAGCAGTATTTGGACCAAATTTAATCCTCATTTTGGATCGTATCAGGTCTTTCATGGCAATCACGGCTGCCCATTCAGTGACAAGATTGAAATTTCACCAGCATTTTAACATGATGGAAAGCCATACTTAAAAAAATAATTTAACCATTAAAAAGAAGCTACATTTATGTAATAAAATCGTTTGTTAATAAGCAATGATGATTGTTATTCATAAATTCTATGCTGAGCTGCCCGAAAAGAATCAGCAGGTTGAAATAGATAGGATATAATTAAGTGAAGATCATTTAAAACGAGGAAGATAGATGAAAAAACAATCAGAAAAATCAGCCTTATCCAGGCACTGATCTGCCTGGTTATTTTTATTGTCCTGCTCTATCTTCAGGGCTCTTTCTATTATCCGCAACATGTAGCCTGGCTGGCACCATATATTTTGATCTGGCTGATCTGTCAGTACTTTTACTGTATCCGGCTTCTTTGGATGATGCTCAAAAAACGGCATACATTTCTGATTCAGATCACTGTATTCGCCATTGTCGGCCTGATCTGTTTTGGAATCGGATGGATTGATCCATTCAGTACAAGCTTGTTAGCAAGAGACCCTGAGTGGTGTATTGTGCATGTAGCTCTTTCAGAGATTTATGGCTTGCTTCTTTGGATCTGCAATTGCTTCATCGCAAAAAGCCTGAGAAGAAAATCCTGAAACCAGTTCTGTTTTACAGGTGACAAGTAACAGAATTCTGAAACTTGTAATATTCCTGTCACAATTCTGGAACAATTACAGGTTTATCCGGTTGAAGATAAAACCGATACCGATGCAATAAATCGGACGAAAATTGCTGCTGCTCTGATTTCGTCCGATTTCATTTTCTGATCAACTTTGTCACAGTTACATGTCACGCTCGTTTCGTATACATGTCTCATTTTCTGCGTCTGGAACAAGCCCGAATATGTCTTCCACTGCTTTCAGTGCCTGCCGAGTATGCACCGGATCCAGGCTCCATCTTCTATAATCATCCTCAACGCCAAATTCTGCCAAGTATTCCCGATATCCTGCAATCTCCCCGCCGAGACCTGTCCCATCCTTTCGAACAATGTAGTGACAGCTTTCTTGTCACGAATAGTAACGTACATTCGAGCCAGAAAACGGCTGTCTTTTCCTTTGCAATAAGACTGATATTCTTGGCAGATGATTTCTGCGGCCAGAGGATGGAGGGACAGCTCTGTTTTCATGGGGACAGATGAGCAAGATTTAGTTTCTGTGAACAGGGAAGATTCGAAAGTATTACAATTCCTGCTTCTTAATTTTTTTGAGCTATTCTGACCTTTGGTTATCTTCTTCTTATTCTTTTTCGTACGCGTCTTCGCTCGTGGTAGAGAAGGGCAACAAATTCCACTGTAGTGAGGCATGTCTGAGATTTTCTCAGTCTGCCAATGGAATGCCAGAGCAGTCTGTGGCCTGTGTCAAGCAGCGCCTGAGCATAGTCATCGTTCTGATCAGCCAGCGCGTCATAAGCCCGAACCAGAAAATGCCAGTACTCTTTGCTGTACCGGCTGAAATAAATGCCCTGCCACTGAAGCAAACCGCCATTTTCCTGCCAAGGAATAGCGGAACCATATTTCTTAGCTGTATGTCCATCCATTTGGCACACTGTCGACTGATCCTGCAAAGGAGCTTTTAACGATTGCAGAAGTCCTTCCATGCAGCTAACAGGAACCTGGTCAAGGACAAAATGGTGGTTTGCAAAATTTGAAAGACTATTCGCTGGATATTGGCCTTTAGAATGAATATCGAATAAGAGTTTCATCTTTCCTCTCCTCATATAGCAGTCGCTGTACCTAAACATAGTCTTCTAGATCAAAATCTTCTGGTTGCCCTTCTGTTTTTCAGGAAGCAGGCCATTCGATTGCTGTGTTGTAAGGATAAGTATTCTCTGACGAAAGATAACTGCCGGTTTCCACTTCATCTTCAATCCCAATCCCACCACTTTTTGCAGAGAACCGAAAATGTGTTACTGTTTCCACCCTTGCGATTTTGATTCGGCTAAGTATCCTATTCAAATCAAATTGACTGACGAGCAAATCGAGACAACTAATATGTATGAGTATGATCAATCATGGTAATGGAACTATGTTATTTACCCTAATAAGTGATCAAGTTATTAAGCGACAGCTCCATAGCTAAATCTTGGAAGCTGATACAATCCCTTCCTGGATTATGTAAATTTCTAGGTCTTTGGCTGAATAAACCTTATCGTATCCATCTTTGTGATATTTCTCGGCCTTGATGTCCGCAACAACGTCCTTTAAAAATTCTGCAAAATCTGGATTCTTATCAACTAACCGGTTCACGGTTGTCCAGTCAATTTTGTTCTCCCTAGCCGGAAATAGAACAGAACTTTTTGCATTGTATTCCAGAAGCAATGTCATTTAGCTAGAAAAATATGACTTTAAACTTTGTCTCAAAATTGAAGACAAAGCGAATGATCGAGACTGAATCCGGTCCTCATCCATTCATATGCACCAAATAAGCACAAAATATATTGATTAATCTGGATGTATTCGTCCAAATAGGTGCACTAAAAACAACTCTTTGATAAGAGCTGCTTTTAAGAAATTAGCAAGCACATAACATTCATTAAATGCGCGTATAACGCACTTATCGGTAAGTGAACCATATCAAACGATTGGGATGGAGATTTCGTTTGAAGCTCCTCTCTGGTCGAACAGGTAGTTTTTCTCTGAGCAGCTCCTCAGTCAGAGCCTGAAACTCCGCTTTTGTAATTTGACGAATCGTTCGATTCTTCGTCCACTTCGGGGTGAACGTGTTCCTGATAGCCCGTATCGCCTTAGTTGTATTGATTTGGTATTCATAAGTTGTCTGATTCTCTTCTTTATTATCTGATTGAGATGATTCAAGAACACACTTTTTGATCTCGGAAACCAGATTGTAGAAGATA